>NZ_JBEXSZ010000106.1:0-28968 GCF_040613865.1 Streptomyces sp. NPDC006197
CGCCCTTCGTGAAGAAGGGCGGGGCTTCGGCGCGTGCCGTACGGCTTACTTCGCCTCGGCCTTCTGCAGCTCGGCGAGCTCCTCGTCGGACTCGCGGCCCGGCGTCGGAAGGTTGAACTTGATGATCGCGAAGCGGAAGACCACGTAGTAGACCGCCGCGAAGCAGAGGCCGACCAGGGCCAGGCCCCACGGGTTGGAGGCGATGCCCAGGTTCAGGAAGAAGTCCACCGCACCGGCGGAGAAGCCGAAGCCGTCCTTCATGCCGAGCGCCCAGGTCAGCGCCATCGAGATGCCGGTCAGGACGGCGTGGATCGCGTACAGCACCGGCGCGATGAACATGAAGGTGAACTCGATCGGCTCGGTCACACCGGTCACGAAGGCGGTGGCCGCGAGGGAGAACATCATGCCGCCGACGACCTTGCGACGCTCGGGGCGGGCGCAGTGGGTGATCGCGAGGCAGGCCGCCGGGAGGGCGAACATCATGATCGGGAAGAAGCCGGTCATGAACTGGCCCGCGCTCGGGTCGCCGTGCAGGAAGCGGGCGATGTCGCCGTGGTAGTCGGCGCCGCCGTCGTTGTACGTGCCGGCCTGGAACCAGGGGAAGGAGTTGAGCAGGTGGTGCATGCCGATCGGGATCAGCGCACGGTTGGCGACACCGAAGACGCCCGCACCGACGGCGCCGGAACCGACGAGCCACTCACTGAGGTTGTGCAGACCGGTGCCGAGGACCGGCCAGATCAGGCCGAAGACGATGCCGACGAGCAGACCGGCGAAGGCCGACAGGATGGGGACCAGGCGGCGACCGCCGAAGAAGCCGGCCCAGTCGGGCAGCTTGGTCCGGTAGAACTTCTGGTACAGCAGGGCGACGACGATGCCCATGACCACACCGCCGAGGACGCCGGCGTTGACGGGGGCGTCGCTCATGACGATCTTGCCGTCGGCGACGGAGGCGACCTGCGGCAGGTTCTTGTCGGTGAAGGTCGCCAGGACCTTCTGGAAGACCAGGTATCCGGTCACCGCGGCCAGTGCGGTCGAGCCGTCCGACTTCTTCGCGAAACCGATGGCGATGCCGACGCAGAACAGCAGCGCCATGTTGTCCAGCAGGGCGCCACCACCGGCGGCCATGTAACCGGCGAGCTTGTTGACGAAGTCCGGGAAGGACTCCTTGCCGAGCATGTCTCCCTGGCCGAACCGGACCAGGAGCGCGGCGGCGGGCAGCACCGCGACCGGCAGCATGAGGCTGCGGCCGATGCGCTGCAGGACAGCCATCGCGCCGGAGCCCTTCTTCTTCTCGGCCGCGGGAGCGGCGCTAGCCGTAGACACAACTTCCTCCAGTGGGCAAGGCGCCGCCAGAGGACATGAAAAGGGGGTGACGGCGGCGTCTCGTGGAACGCGGTGGTCTGGACCGCGTGGTCTACACCAATGAGTGGTGTAGACCAGTTGTAGCACGTGAGACTTAGATAAGGAACCTGTGAATTCTGTGCGCTCAGCCATAGCTGGAAATGCACGACAAAAGGCCCCCGGACGGTCAGGTCCGGGGGCCTTTCGCGGGCCTTACGAGGGGCCCTGCGAGGGGCTTTGCGAGGGGCTTACGAGGGGCTCTGCGAGGGGCCTTGCGAGGGGCTTTTCGAGGGGGGCGAAAGCCCCGAAGGCGGTCCGGTTCCGGCCGGTGACCGCCGGGCTACTTGACGTTGTCGCGCTCGATCTCCTCCTCGACCTCCTCCGGCTCCCGGCCGGGCGTCGGAAGGTCGAACCTGACGATCGCGAACCTGAAGATCACGTAGTACACGACCGCGAACCCCAGGCCGATCGGAATGATCAGCCACGGCTTCGTCGCGAGGTTCCAGTTGATCACGTAGTCGATCAGACCGGCCGAGAAGCTGAAGCCGTCCTTCACGCCGAGCGCCCAGGTCAGCGCCATCGAGACACCGGTCAGCACGGCGTGGATCGCGTACAGCAGCGGCGCGATGAAGAGGAACGAGTACTCGATCGGCTCGGTGATGCCGGTGACGAACGAGGTCAGGGCGACCGAGAGCATCATGCCGCCCACCGCCTTGCGGCGGTGCGGCTTCGCGGTGTGGGTGATCGCGAGCGCCGCCGCGGGCAGCGCGAACATCATGATCGGGAAGAAGCCGGTGGTGAACTGCCCGGCGTTCGGGTCGCCCGCGAGGAACATGGTGATGTCACCGTGGACCACCGCGCCGTCCGGCTTGGTGTACGAGCCGAACTGGAACCAGATGGGCACGTTCAGGAACTGGTGCAGCCCGATGACGAGCAGCGCGCGGTTGGCGACGCCGAAGATGCCCGAGCCCCACGCCCCGAGCCCGACCAGCCAGTCGCTGAAGCTCTCCAGGGCGTCGCCGATGGGCGGCCAGATCCACAGGCAGAGCGCGGCGAAGGCGATCGCCACGAAGGCCATGATGATCGGGACGAGCCGCCGGCCGTTGAAGAAGCCCAGCCAGTCGACCAGCTTCACCCGGTGGAACCGCTGCCAGAACCAGGCCGCCAGCAGACCCATGACGATGCCGCCGAAGACGCCCGGGTTCTGGTACGTGTACTCGACGAAGGAGTCGTCGGCGCCGAGGCAGGCGCCTTTGATGTCCTTCGTGCCCGCCGGGCAGTCCTTCGGGAACTGCCGCAGCACCGTGTAGTAGACGAGGAAGCCGACCACCGCGGCGAGCGCGGTCGAACCGTCCGCCTTCTTCGCCATGCCGATCGCCACGCCGATGCAGAACAGCAGCGGAAGGCCGAGGCTGCCGTTCAGCAGCGCGCCGCCGGCGCCCGCCATCACCTTCGCGACGTCGTCCCAGCCCAGACCTTTGGAGCCGAAGACGTCCTCCTGCCCCAGACGGTTGATGATGCCGGCGGCCGGGAGGACGGCGATGGGGAGCTGGAGGCTGCGGCCCATCTTCTGGAGGCCCTGGAAGAGCCCGCCCCAGGAGACGGACTTCTTCGGTTTCGGTGCCGGTTCCGGTGCCGCCGCGGCGCTGTCGGTACTCATCGGCGTCCTCCCTGCCCGGAACAGACCGGGCCCGCATCTCGTTGCACACTGGTGTAGACCAGTTGCGGTAGGCTCCGGGAGCCCGCTGAGGGCAGGCTGCCGGTGATCGTCATCATTCGGCAGAACGGCTGCCCTTGCTCGCGAAGCTGGGCCAACCGTGGGTTACCGTGACAAAGCGGACCGCAGGTGCGCCGAGATTCGCGTGCTCGCGAACGGAACGGACAGGGAGAAAACACATGGCCAGCAAGGCTGAGAAGATCGTCGCCGGGCTCGGCGGCATCGACAACATCGAAGAGGTCGAAGGCTGCATCACCCGCCTGCGCACCGAGGTCGTGGACCCCTCCCGCGTCGACGAGGCCGCCCTGAAGGCCGCCGGCGCCCACGGCGTCGTGAAGATGGGCACCGCCATCCAGGTCGTCATCGGCACCGACGCCGACCCGATCGCCGCGGAGATCGAAGACCTGATGTGAGCGTGAGCGTCCCGCTCACATCCTGAGGAGGGCCCGTTCCGGCAGAGGAACGGGCCCTCCGTCATGCCCCGCACATCCCGATAGGCTCGTCCCATGTCTCGCATCGACGGCCGTACCCCCGAACAGCTCCGCCCCGTCACCATCGAACGCGGCTGGAGCAAGCACGCCGAGGGCTCCGTCCTCATCTCCTTCGGCGACACCAAGGTCTTCTGCACCGCCTCCGTCACCGAAGGCGTCCCGCGCTGGCGCAAGGGCAGCGGCGAAGGCTGGGTCACCGGGGAGTACTCCATGCTCCCCCGAGCCACCAACACCCGCGGCGACCGCGAATCCGTCCGCGGCAAGATCGGCGGCCGCACCCACGAGATCTCCCGCCTCATCGGCCGCTCCCTGCGCGCAGTCATCGACTACAAGGCCCTCGGCGAGAACACCATCGTCCTCGACTGCGACGTCCTCCAGGCAGACGGCGGCACCCGCACCGCCGCCATCACCGGCGCCTACGTCGCCCTCGCCGACGCCATCGCCTGGGCACAGGGCAAGAAGCTGGTCAAGGCCGGCCGCAAGCCTCTCACCGGCACCGTCGCCGCCGTCTCCGTCGGCATCGTCGACGGCATCCCCCTCCTCGACCTCTGCTACGAGGAGGACGTCCGCGCCGACACCGACATGAACGTCGTCTGCACCGGCGACGGCCGCTTCGTCGAGGTCCAGGGCACCGCCGAGGCCGAGCCCTTCGACCGCAAGGAACTCAACGCCCTCCTCGACCTGGCCTCCGGCGGCTGCGCCGACCTCGCCGAGATCCAGCGCAAGGCCCTCGAAGGAACCCTCTGACGGTCGGCTGCGTCCTGACGGGCGGGCACCCGGTACGATCCGTGCGCCCGCCCGTCCGCACGTCTGTACGCATCTGGGGGAGGACCCGCCTTGAAGCGCCGTCTCGCACTCGCCATGGCCACGGCCGCCGCACTCACCACCGTCCTGAGCGGCTGCGGAGCCCTCGACAAGGCCATGGACTGCGTCAACACCGCCGACGCGATAGCCACGTCCGTGAGCAACCTCCAGCAGGCCGTCTCCAACGCCTCCAACGACGTCACGCAGATCGAGGAGTCCCTGAACCAGATCTCCACCGAACTGGGCAACCTCAAGAACACGACGGACAACGCCGACCTCTCCAAGGCCGTCGACGACCTCACCAAGGGCGTCGACTCCGTCCGTACGGCGGTCAAGAACGGCGACACCACCCCGGACATCACGCCGATCACCGACGCGGCCGGCGAAGTGGCCAAGGTCTGCACCCCGGGATAATCGGGGCATGACCCGACAGCGCCTGATCCTCGCCACCCGCAACGCGGGCAAGATCACCGAACTCCACGCGATCCTCGCCGACGCGGGCCTCGACCTCGAACTCGTCGGCGCGGACGCGTACCCCGACGTCCCCGACGTCAAGGAAACGGGCGTGACCTTCGCGGAGAACGCCCTCCTCAAGGCCCACGCCCTCGCCCAGGCCACCGGCCTCCCGGCCGTCGCCGACGACTCGGGCCTCTGCGTCGACGTCCTGAACGGCGCCCCCGGCATCTTCTCCGCCCGCTGGGCCGGCACCCACGGCGACGACAAGGCCAACCTGAACCTGCTCCTGGCCCAGCTCTCGGACATCGCGGACGAACACCGAGCCGCCCACTTCGCCTGCGCGGCGGCCCTGGCGCTCCCCGACGGCACGGAGCGAGTGGTCGAGGGCCGCATGGAGGGCACCCTCCGCCACGCCCCGGTGGGCACGAACGGCTTCGGCTACGACCCGATCCTCCAGCCGGAGGGCTACGAGGTGACCTGCGCGGAACTGACGCCGCCCCAGAAGAACGCGATCAGCCACAGGGGCAAGGCGTTCAGGGCGCTGGTGCCGGTGGTGAAGGAGCTGCTGGGCTGAGGGACGTATGCGAATGGCCTGCGAATCAATCCTTCGATTCGCAGGCCATTTCTGTGCGGCGGAAGGGATTCGAACCCTCAAGCCCGGTCAGGGGCCACAGATCCTAAGTCTGCTGTGTCAGCCATTGCACCACCGCCGCTCAACTGTCTGCCATCGTAGCGGGCGCCGCCACGACACCAGGTACTGGTGACGGCATGGCAGTTGGGGCACAGCAGCCGGAGATTATCGCGACGGTCGTCGCGCCAGTCCCCGTTGATGTGGTCGATCTCCAGAGTCATCGGTTTGCCATGCCACTGGGTGCCGACGCCGCAGCTGGCACAGCGTTCGGGCACTCCGACCTCCCGCAGGGCGCGGCGCAACGTCCGGGTACCGGTCCGGCCCCCATTGTCGCGCCGGACCAGAACCTTGTCCGGCGGTTTGGCGGTTGGGCTCCGCTTGCCGCGTTGGTGTGACTGCCCCAGGAAGTGCGCGGTCGAAAGGCCGTCGCCGGCGATCCACTTCTTCAGATTGGCGCGCTGTGATTCGTTGTCCTTCCACTTGAGGTGGCGCAGGACCTCCCGGAGCGAGTGAGACGAGGCGACCGCATCCCGCAGTTCGGGCACGCCCGGCCGACGACTCCGACCGAAGGGCGGGAAGTGTGAGACATCGATGCCGAAGTGGGCGAACCGCCTCATCAGGTACCGGGGTAGGTGGTCGTACGGCTCGGCGCCGAGGAAGGTGATCACCGCATCGATGTCTCCGCAGCGAGCCGCCGCCTCGGCCAGCCGCTCGCGTGTGTACCGCCTGCCGTCAGTTGTCACCTGGCACGCCCTTTCCCGCGTCCGCGGTAGGTGTCCGTGGCGGAGTGGCAGTTCGGGCAGAGGAACCGCAGGTTCTCCGGCCGGTTGTTACGCCAGCCGCCGTCGATGTGATCGACCTCCAGCGGCAGAGGGCGGCCGAGCCAGGTCGACCCGACATCGCACAGTGCGCACTCCTCCTTGACTCCGGTCTCCAGGAGTGCGCGCTTCAGTCGGCTGCTCCGAATGCGCCGGGGGTGCGGTGTGGTGTCCAGAACGAGGACTTCCTCTGGGGTTCGGCGGCGCTGGTTGTGTCTCATGCGCTCGGTCCGCGTCGAGGGCGTGAAATGCGTGGTGTCGATCCCGTACGCCTTGATCCGCCGACTGATGTGCGTGTGCTGGCCGCCGACGAGCTCGACTCCGAGCACACGCAGCACGTCCCACACGCTGTGGGATGCGGCCACCGCCTCCGCCAGAACCTCCCGCGTCCACCGCACCCCCTCCCGCTCGAAGTGCGACGTGTCCACCCCCAGCTTCCGCATGCGGTTGAGCAGGTACCGCCGCGACCCGCTCTTCGGGTCCACCCCCAGCCGCTCCAGCGCCTCCGTCAGCGTCCGCGCTCCCCGTACCGCCGCTTCCAGCCGGTCCTTCGTGTACGCGCTCGTCCCCATCGAGCCCCCTCCCCAGTACGGATCTCGCACAGATCAACGACCCGAATATCGGACGGTCACGCCATATCGCGTACGTATCGCGTACGGAAAGCGGAACGGCCCGCACCGGGTGTACTCCGGTGCGGGCCGTTCCGGCGGGCGGAGGGGTCAGAACCTCGGCTCGGGGGTCCGGGCCAGGACCAGCTCGGCTGCTTCCTCCGGGGTCTCCACCGACGGCGGCGATCCGTCCAGGGGGCGCCGGGCCGTCTCCTTCATGCAGGCCACCGCCACCACACCCACGAGCGCCGCGCCCATCGCGTAGTACGCCGGCATCAGGTTGCTGCCGGTCGCGCCGATCAGGGCCGTGATGACGAGCGGGGTCGTGCCGCCGAAGAGGGAGGTCGAGAGGTTGTAGCCGACCGACAGGGAGCCGTACCGCACCTCCGTCGGGAAGAGCGCCGGGAGGGCCGCCGACATGGTGCCGAGCAGGCAGACCAGCGAGAGGCCGAGCATCAGCATGCCCGCCGTGATCGCGGGTACGCCGCCCCGGCCGATCAGGAGGAAGGCGGGCAGGGAGAGGAGGAGGAAGCCGAGCATGCCGGTCATCAGGACGGGCTTGCGGCCGAAGCGGTCGTTGAGGCGGCCGACCTGAGTGATGATCAGCATGAGCAGCGCCATCACGAGCAGGAGGATCAGCAGGCCGTGGGTCTCGCTGTAGCCGAGCTCGTCGGAGAGGTACGTCGGCATGTACGACAGCAGCATGTAGTCGGTGATGTTGTACGCGCCGACCAGGGCGATGCACAGGATCAGCGCGGGCCACTGCTGCCGGAAGATCTTCGCCAGGTCGCCCTTGGCGGAGGTCTCCACCGGGTCCGCCGCCTCCGAGGCGCGCACCGGCCCGCTCTCCAGCTTCTGGAAGGCGGGCGTCTCGTCCAGCCGGAGCCGCAGGTAGAGGCCGACCAGACCCAGGGGGCCCGCGACGAGGAACGGCACGCGCCAGCCCCACGCCTCCATCGTGTCGGTGCCGAGCCACGCGGTGAGCGCCGTGACGAGGCCCGCCGCGCCGACGTAACCCGCCAGGGTGCCGAACTCGAGGAAGCTGCCGAAGTAGCCGCGGCGGCGGTCGGGCGCGTACTCGGCGATGAAGGTCGAGGCGCCGCCGTACTCGCCACCGGTCGAGAACCCCTGGAGCATGCGGAAGAACACCAGGAGCGCCGGCGCCCAGAACCCGATCGAGGCGTACGAGGGGATCACACCGATCGCGAAGGTGCCGACCGCCATGAGGATCATGGTCAGCGCGAGGACCTTCTTCCGGCCCAGCCGGTCACCCATCGGGCCGAACACCATGCCGCCGAGGGGGCGGATCAGGAAGGCGACCGCGAACGTCGCGAACGACGACAGCAGTTGGACCGTGTCGTTGCCGGGCGGGAAGAAGACGTGCCCGAGGGTGACGGCGAGGTAGGCGTAGATGCCGAAGTCGAACCACTCCATGGCATTGCCCAGAGAGGCCGCTCTGACCGCCCGCTTGACCGCCGCCTCGTCGGTGACCGTGATGTCGGTCCGCCGGAGCTTGGGCTGCCGGCGTCGGGCGACGGCCTTGAACAGGCGGGGATGGCGCCTCAGGGCCTCGGGATCGGTCGCGGGGTCCCGGTCTGTGGCCGACATGACCGTACGTCCTCTCTGGGGGAAAACTGCCAGAGCACTTCTGCACGGTCATGCCGTTCACAAACGGAACCGGCCCCGGAATGGGACGTCCGTCACGTCGGCCGAAGCTCAGCCCTCGATGGCCAGATCCCGGATGATCTTGGCGACGTGGCCCGTGGCCTTGACGTTGTAGAAGGCGTGCTCGACCTTGCCCTCCTCGTCGACCACGACCGTGGAGCGGATCACGCCCGTCACCACCTTGCCGTACAGCTTCTTCTCGCCGAAGGCGCCGTACGCCTCCAGGGTCGTCTTCTCCGGGTCGCCGACCAGCGTGACCTTGAGGTTCTCCTTCTCGCGGAACTTCGCGAGCTTCTCCGGCTTGTCGGGGGACACGCCGATGACGTCGTAGCCGGCGGCGGCGAGGACGTCGAGGTTGTCCGTGAAGTCGCAGGCCTGCTTCGTGCAGCCGGGGGTGAGGGCCGCCGGGTAGAAGTAGACGATGACCTTGCGGCCCTTGTGGTCCGCGAGGGAGACCTCGTTGCCGTCCGCGTCGGGAAGGGTGAAGGCGGGGGCGGTGTCGCCGGGCTGCAGTCGCTCGCTCATGGCTGGCTCTCCTCGGGGGTGTTCGCGTACGCATTCCAGAGCCTAATGGGGGTCTGGGGCGACCCGATCGCGGCGGAGCTGACAGACTGGCCGTCAACGACCGGATCACGACTACGGAGGCAGCGCGGTGTCGGAGGCCAGGACCCCTGCGCAGATCGAGGCGGACATCGTCCGCCGGCGCGAGCAGCTCGCCGTCACGCTCGACGAGATCGGCATTCGGATGCACCCGAAGACGATCATCGGGGACGCCAAGGCGAAGGTCGCCTCGACCGTCGACCAGACGGCCGGACGCGCCTTCGTCGCCGTCAACCGGGTCGTCTCGGACGTGAAGGCCCGCTTCACCCACGAGGACGGCGCGCCCCGCCTGGAGCGGGTCGTCCCGGCGGCCGTCGTGGCCCTCGCCGTCGTCGGGCTGATCGTCTCCTCCTCCCGGCGGCACAAGGCGTGAGCCTCCCCGGGTACGGGCGACACGCCCGGGCAGGTAGGTTCGACGCGTGAGCGAGAACACGCACGACAAGCTGCCCATCCGGATGCTCCACGACCGGGTCCTCGTCCGCACCGACTCCCCGGAGGGCGAGCGGCGTTCCGGCGGCGGCATCCTGATCCCGGCGACGGCCGCCGTAGGCCGTCGCCTCGCCTGGGCCGAGGTGGTCGCGGTCGGCCAGAACGTCCGTACCGTCGAGATCGGCGACCGGGTGCTGTACGACCCCGAGGACCGCGCCGAGGTCGAGGTGCGGGGTGTCGCGTACGTCCTGATGAGGGAGCGCGACCTGCACGCGGTGGCCGCGGACCGGTTCCAGGGGACGACGGACTCGACCGGGCTCTACCTCTAGTACGCGCGCCGAAGGCCCTGGTGACGACCGTCACCGGGGCCTTTGCCCGTTCTTTGCTAGCCTGGAGACACCCCGACGAGACGCGCCGTACCGGGTTCCACGACAAGACGACGCACCCCTGTTGATCCGTCTCGCGGAGGTGTCTCGTCATGGCCTGGGTTCTGCTGGTCGTCGCCGGTCTGCTGGAGGTCGGCTGGTCCATCGGGATGAAGTACACCGACGGCTTCACCCGCCTCTGGCCCAGTGTCCTCACCGGCGTGGGGATCGTCGCCTCCATGATGCTGCTGTCGCAGGCGGCGAAGACGCTGCCGATCGGTACGGCGTACGGCGTGTGGGTCGGCATCGGCGCGGCCGGTGCGGCGGTGCTCGGCATGGTGGTGCTCGGTGAGCCGGCGACCGCCGCCCGCGTCTTCTTCGTCTGTCTGCTGCTCGTCGCCGTGGTGGGACTCAAGGCGACGAGCGGTCACTGACCGGTGCTGTGCGAAGGGCCGGGGCCGGGGCCGGGCGCGGGGCTGCGCGTCGCCGCGCCCGGTCCCGCCTCGCCCGTCTCGTACCAGTCCTCCGATCCGTCCGATACATCTGATCCGTCCGGGCCATCCGGACCGTCCGGGCCGTCCGGCCCGTCCGGTGTCGGCGGTGCCGGTGGCATCGGCTCGGCCCCCGGCATCAGCCGGAGTTCGAAGTCCTGGGGCGGCGTCCCGTTCAGCGCCTCCCGGGTGAACCGGGCCCAGATCTCGGCCGGTGCCCCGCCGCCGTTCATGCGGGGCTGGCCCAGGGCACCGTACAGCGACTCCTGGGATCCCGATTCCGGGTCCTGCCCCATGAGCGCGACGACCGTCGCGAGCTCCGGGGTGTAGCCGGCGAACCAGGCGGCCTTGTCGTCCTCCGCCGTGCCCGTCTTGCCGGCGGCCGGACGTCCCACCGACTGCGCGGCCGTGCCCGTGCCCGTCTCGACGACCCCGCGCAGGATCGACGTGGTCGTGTCGGCGGCCTCGCGGCTCACCGCCTGCCGGCGGGCGACGGCCGGGAGCTCCAGTTCCCGGCCGCCCCTGCTGATGTTCTCGACGAGGGAGTACGTGCCGTTCCGGCCGTGCGCGGCGAGCGTGGCGTACGCCGAGGCCATGTCGAGGACGCTGGCGGTGGCGGAGCCGAGGGCGATGGACGGGGAGGCGGTGAGGTCGGGGGTGGAGCGGGGCAGTCCGAGGGCGATCGCGGTGCGCCGTACGTGCGCGGGGCCGACGTCCACCGCCATCTGGGCGTACACGGTGTTCACCGACAGGCCGGTGGCGGCGCCGACGTCGATGTCGCCGTAGCTGGCGTCGTCCTCGTTGGCGGGGTCGTACGGATCGCCGTTCCATCCCTCCACCGGGCGCCGGTTGGTGCCGTCGTAGACGGTGTACGGGGTGATGGGCCGGCCCTGCTGGGTCTGGGCGCCGCTCTGGACGGCGGCCGTGAAGACGAAGGGCTTGAAGGTGGAGCCGACCTGGTAGTCGCGGCGGGTCGCGTTGTTGACGTACTGCTGGGTGTAGTCGATGCCGCCGTACATGGCGAGGACCTTGCCGGTCGCCGGGTCGACGGCCGCGGCCCCGACCCGTACGTACCGGTCGGCGGGGGCGCTCGCCGGGTCGAGCCGGGAGACGACCCGGTCCTCGACGGCCTGGACGAGGGCCTCCTGTTTGGCGGGTTCCAGGGTGGTGGTGATGCGGAAGCCGCCGCCGGCGAGGGTCTTCTCGTCGACGATCCCGTGGTCGGTGAGGTACTCCTCGACGGCCTGGACGAGGTAGCCGCGCTGGCCGGAGAGGGCGCTCGTGGCGCGGGCGGTCTGGGGGACGGGGAAGCGGGCGGCGGCGCGGGCCGCGGGGCTGAGCCATCCCTCGCCGACCATGCCGTCGAGGACGTAGTGCCAGCGGGCGACGGCCTTGGCGCGGTTCTCGGGGTGGGTGGTGACGTCGTAGGCGCTGGGGGCCTTGAGGAGGGAGGCGAGGTAGGCGCCCTCGGCGGTGTCGAGCTGCTGGACGTCCTTGCCGTAGTAGGCGCGGGCGGCTGCCTGGACGCCGTAGGCGTTGCGGCCGAAGTAGCTGGTGTTCAGGTAGCCCTGGAGGATCTCCTCCTTGCTCTTCTCGCGGCCGAGCTTGAGGGCGATGAAGAACTCCTTGGCCTTGCGGGTGAGGGTCTGTTCCTGGCCGAGGTAGTAGTTCTTGACGTACTGCTGGGTGATGGTGGAGCCGGATTGGCGGCCCTTGCCGGTGACGGTGTTCCAGGCGGCGCGGACCATGGCCTTGGGGTCGACGGCGCGCGAGGTCTGGAAGTCGCGTTCCTCGGCGGCGAGGACGGCCCGCCGGACGGGGAGCGGGATCTGGTCGAGGCGGACGCTCTCGCGGTTGACCTCGCCGTCGCGGGCGAGCGGGGTGCCGTCCCGGTAGAGGTAGACGTTGGACTGGGCGACGGCGGCGGCGTTGGCGGGCGGGATCTCCACCAGGAGGTAGCCGGCGGCGAAGCCGCCGACGAGCAGCAGGCCGCCGAGCAGGAGGAGCCCGAGGAGGGTCCGCAGGACACGGCGGGGGCGTCTCGGAGGGGCGGGGTCGGCGAGGGTGGGGTCCCGCGGCTCCCAGCCGACCGGGTGGGGGTCGTCGTCGCTCGTGCCGTTCGTACCGTTCGCATCGGAGGAAGGGGACATGGCATCACATACTGCACGGAATGCGACGAAACTCCCCGGAACTCCCTCAAGCGACCCGAAGGTGGCGCGAAAACCGCTCGCGGCGCGCCGGGCGAAGCCACTAGGGTCGTGCGCTTCGCCGTCCTCGTCACGGCATCTCGTCATGCGCACCGGAAAGGGACACGGATGCTGCGGCTGTACGCGATGGTGGCCGCGGGCGGGTTCCGGCGCTTCGCCGCCTACCGCGTGGCCACGGCGGCGGGCGTCTTCACCAACACCGTCTTCGGCTTCGTCCTCTCCGCCACCTACATCGCCCTCTGGAACGAACGCCCCCGCCTCGGCGGCTACTCGATGGACGACGCCCTCGCCTACGTCTGGATCGGTCAGGCGCTGATCACGGTCTGCGGACTGATGGGCGGCGGCTTCGAGGACGAGCTGATCGAGCGGATCAGGACCGGCGACATCGCCGTCGACCTCTACCGCCCCGCCGACCTCCAGGCCTGGTGGTTCTCGGCCAACGCCGGGCGTTCCGCCTACCAGCTCCTCGGCCGCGGGGTCGCCCCGATGGCCGTCGGCGCGTTCGTCTTCGACTTCACCCTGCCGCCGGGGCCGGGCGGGTGGCTCGCGTTCCTGCTCGCGGTGGCGCTGGGCTCGGTGGTCGGCTTCGCGATCTGGTACCTGGTGGCGATGAGCGCGTTCTGGCTGCTCGACGGCCAGGGGGTGGTGCAGGTGGCCTGGCTGTCCGGCCTGTTCTTCTCGGGGATGCTGCTTCCGCTGAACGTCTTCCCGGGCGCGCTGGGCGAGCTCGCGCGGCTGCTGCCGTGGGCGTCGCTGCTCCAGGTGCCGGCCGATGTGTACCTGGGGAGGTACGAGGGCTGGGAGCTGGTGGAGGCGTACGGCTTCCAGGGCTGCTGGGCGCTGGTCCTGCTCGGCGCGGGCCGGGCGGCGCAGACGGCGGCGACGCGGAAGGTGGTGGTGCAGGGTGGGTAGCCCGTTCGTGGCCGATTCCTGGCGCACGTACCGGATGGTGGCGGGCATGTGGATCCGCTCCACGATGGCGTACCGCTCCTCCTTCGCCCTGACCCTCGTCACGAGCTTCTGCGTCACCTTCTTCGACTTCGTCGTCATCCTCCTGATGTTCGGTCAGGTGCGGGGTCTGGGCGGCTTCTCGTTCGCGGAGGTCGCCCTCCTGTACGGGACGGCCGGCACGTCCTTCGGGATCGCCGACATGACGATGGGCTCGCTGCAGAGGATGGGGAAGCGGGTCCGGGACGGGTCGCTCGACACCTTCCTGATGCGTCCGGCGCCGTTGCTCGCGCAGGTCGCGGCGGACAAGTTCGCGCTGCGGCGGTTCGGCAGGGTCGCGCAGGGCCTGATGGTGCTGGTGTGGGGTCTGCTCCTGCTGGACGTGGCGTGGACGCCGCTGAAGGCGCTGCTGCTGCCGGTGACGGTGGTGTGCGGGGCGGTGATCTTCGGCGCGGTGATGGTGCTGGGGGCGTCGACCCAGTTCTGGATGCAGGACGCCGCCGAGGTCACGAACTCCTTCACGTACGGCGGGAACACCCTCCTGCAGTACCCGCCGACGATCTTCGCGCAGGAGCTGGTGCGGGGCGTCGTGTACGTCGTACCGCTGGCGTTCGTGAGCTGGCTGCCCGCCCTGTACGTCCTGGGGCGGCCGGCCCCGGCGGGGGTGCCGGAGTGGGCGGCGTTCGCGTCGCCGCTGGTGGCGGCGGTCTGCTGCGGGGTCGCGGGGCTCGCGTGGCGCGCCGGAATCCGCTCGTACCGATCGACAGGAAGCTGAGGTCTCCCCGTGCCCCCCTTCATCGAACTGGACGCGCTGGAGAAGACCTTCACGGTCCGCCGCAAGACGGGCCTCCTGCGCCGCGAGAAGAAGGAGGTCCGGGCGGTCGACGGCATCTCCTTCGGCATCGAGAGGGGGGAGATCGTCGGCTACATCGGCCCGAACGGCGCCGGGAAGTCGACCACGATCAAGATGCTCACCGGCATCCTCACCCCCAGCGGAGGCCGGCTGCGGGTCGCGGGCATCGACCCGGCGCGCGAGCGCACACGCCTGGCGCAACGGATCGGCGTGGTCTTCGGCCAGCGCACCACCCTCTGGTGGGACCTGCCGCTGAGGGACTCGTACCGGCTGACCCACCGCATGTACCGCATCCCCGACGACCGCTACGAGAAGAACCTCGCCCGCTGCGTGGACCTCCTCGACCTGGGCGACCTCCTCGACGTGCCGGTCCGGCAGCTCTCCCTCGGCCAGCGGATGCGCGGCGACATCGCGGCGGCGCTGCTGCACGACCCGGAGGTGCTGTACCTGGACGAGCCGACGATCGGCCTGGACGTGGTCTCGAAGGCGAGGGTGCGCGAGTTCCTGAAGGACCTGAACGCCACCCGGGGCACCACGGTCCTGCTGACCACCCACGACCTCACGGACATCGAGCAGCTCTGCTCACGGGTGATGGTCATCGACCACGGGCGCCTGATGTACGACGGAGAACTGGCCGGCCTGCACGCCGTGGGTGAGAGCGAACGGCTCCTGATGGTGGACCTGGAGCGCGAGCTGCCCCCGATCACGGACGTGCCGGGAGCCCGGTTCGTACGGTCGGAGGGCCCGCGCCAGTGGCTGGCGTTCCCTGCCTCGGCCTCGGCGGCACCCCTGGTGGCGGCGGTGGCGGCGAGACATCCCCTCCTCGACCTCTCGGTGCGGGAGCCGGACATCGAGGCGGTGATCGCGAAGATGTACGGGGGAACTCGGGACGAGCGCCGGGAGTCCCTGAGGTAGGAGGTCGAACCGATGGTGAGTTTCTCGTACACGGCGGCGGACGAGGAGAAGAGCAGAGGCGTCCGCCGCATGAAGACGCTGGCGACGTCCCTGCTGCTCGTCGTGGCCGTGATCTACGCCCTGGCGACCTGGGCGCGCAACGCGGGCTGGGGGGCCTGGGCCGGTTACGTCGCGGCGGCGGCGGAGGCGGGCATGGTCGGCGCGCTGGCGGACTGGTTCGCGGTCACGGCTCTCTTCCGGCGGCCCCTGGGGCTTCCCATCCCCCACACGGCGATCATCCCGACGAAGAAGGACCAGCTGGGCGCGTCGCTGGGCACCTTCGTGGGCGAGAACTTCCTCTCGGCGGACGTCGTACGGGGCAGGCTGAAGGCGTTCGGGATCGGCCGCCGGCTGGGGGAGTGGCTGGCGGACCCGGCGCACGCCGACCGGGTGACGGCGGAGGCGGCGACGGCGCTGCGAGGCGCCCTGACCGTCCTCCGCGACGCGGACGTCCAGGCGGTCGTGGGGGAGGCGATCACGCGCCGCGCGGAGTCGGCGGAGATCGCCCCGGGCCTGGGCAAGACCCTGGAGCGGATCGTCGCCGACGGGGCGCACCGCCGGGCGGTCGACCTGATCTGCGCCCGGGCCCACGACTGGCTGGTCACGCACGGGGAGTCGGTGATGGACGCGGTCCAGGGCGGTGCGCCCGGCTGGACCCCACGCTTCGTCGACAGGCGCGTCGGCGAACGCGTCTACAAGGAACTCCTCCGCTTCGTGACGGAGATGCGGGACATGCCGGGCCACCCGGCGCGCGGCGCGATCGACCGCTTCCTCACCGACTTCGCGGCCGACCTCCAGGCGGACACGGACACCCGCGCCCGCGTGGAACGCCTGAAGGCGGACCTCCTGGCCCGCCCGGAGATCCAGGACATCATCGCCTCGGCCTGGTCCTCGATCCGGTCCCTGATCATCGCGGCGGCCGAGGACGACCAGAGCCAGCTCCGCCTCCGCGCCCGCGCCTCCCTGATCTCCCTGGGCACCCGCCTGGCGACGGACTCCCGCCTCCAGACGAAGGTCGAGGGCTGGGCGGAGGACGCGGCGGCGTACGTCGTCACGACGTACCGCCACGAGATCACGTCCCTGATCACCGACACGGTCGCCGGCTGGGACGCCACCCAGACCTCCCGCAAGATCGAGGCCAACATCGGCCGCGACCTCCAGTTCATCCGCATCAACGGCACGGTGGTCGGCGCGCTGGCGGGGCTGCTGATCTACGCGGTGAG
Source organism: Streptomyces sp. NPDC006197 (assembly GCF_040613865.1). Classification (NCBI taxonomy): domain Bacteria; kingdom Bacillati; phylum Actinomycetota; class Actinomycetes; order Kitasatosporales; family Streptomycetaceae; genus Streptomyces; species Streptomyces sp. NPDC006197. The sequence continues at coordinate 16,602 of NZ_JBEXSZ010000106.1, forward strand.
CCGGGGGGTGGGGGGTTGAGGGGCGGGTTCAGCCCTTTCCACGGGTGACGGCCCGGGAGGGCGGTCAGTCCGTCCCGCGCTCACGGCCCGGGAGGGCGGTCAGTCCTTCCCGCGCGTCACGGCCCAGGAAGCGGCGGCCATGCCTCCGGCGACGGAGAACACGGCGGGCCAGGCCCCGATCTTCTTGGCGAGCGGGTGGGACCCGGCGAAGGCGGCGACGTACGCGCTCGTCAGCCCCACGGAGGCCTTGACCCCACCCACCTGCTGCCACTCCCGCGCGGCCACCCCACCGGCCACGGCAAGCACGACACCCCCGAGGGGCCGCTTCTTGGTCCACCGAGCGACGGCGTAACCGCCCACGAGGCCGGCGGCGGCTATGGCGGGGGAGGGGATGCGGGGCATGGTGTCACCTCGGGGTCGAATCGATGTCTCCTGTACGAGCCTAATGAGACCTTCCCACGGCCGTACATCAGGCCTGCAGGTGTGCGAAGAAGCCGATCTGCGGATCCTCCGGGGTTCCCACGAGCAGAGCGCGGTCCAAGAGGATGTTGTTGTGCTCACAGCTCGTCTCCGGGAGCATCACACAGGCGTGGCAGGCGGCGAGATTCGTGCCGCCTGTGCCTGATGCCTCGGACTCGACGCACAGAGGGTCGGAGGAACACCACTCCGCGCGGCGTACGGCGGCGCGGATCGTGTGGGCGAGCCGGTCCGGTTCGCCCTGGGCGACGAGTCCCCCGAGACTTCCCGCCGAGTCGCTCGTGGCCGTGTAGATGAGCATGCCCGCCATGTCGCCGTCGGCGTAGAGGCGCTCGCGAAGCGCGGCGGCGGGGTAGCCGGCGTCGAGGCTCCATTCGTTGATGAGGACATGGGACAGGGTGTGGAGCAGCACCATCCGAGGGGTGGCAGGAGAGGCCGGGACCCGGGCCGGATCGGCCGCACGTTGCTCGATGAGCCTCTCGTGCGCGGTGCGCATGCGCTCGACGCGTGCCGCCACGGCGGTCGAGCGCTCCCACTCCTGGAGGCGGTTGTCGTCCAGGCGGATGAAGACGCCCTCGCCACGGACCTCCATGGCGGGCAGCCAGGTCAGTTCGGATGTCGAGAGTGCGGCTTCCCTGCCCTCGGTCGTCGCGTCGAGGTCGGCGAGCCGGGTGAACGCCTTGAGGGCGCGGACCTCGCGAAGCTTCTTCACCAGCATGGGCCCGGTGACCCCGAGCGGATGCAGGTCGGCCGGATCCCCGAGCGGGGTCTCGCAGACGAACTGCTCGTCGCGGGAACGCTCGCGTTCGTCGTTGCCGGCCCGGAGGCGCTCGTACTCCTTGTGGCGCAGGGCGCGGTAGCGGTGGTCGAAAGCAGGCGTCTCCTCGCCGTCGGGGTCCTCCTCCCGTTCGGCGTCCAGGAGTGCCATGACCTCGTCGACGGGCACCGGGATCTCACCCTTGAAGACGAACTTGAGGCACATCTCCACCTCTTCGCGTCCGTTGAGGTTACGGAGTTGTTCCCAGTGCTCGGCGAGCGGGTCGGCACGACCGTCGCTCCAGGGCGGGATGGAGAGCGCCGACTTCAGCACCGGTTGCCATACGGCGGACGAACCTCGCTGGAGCGTGCGGGCGGTGAAGCTGCAGGACTGCGCGGGTACGGACGTACCGAGCCACGGGCGGGTGCCGCGGCAGCGAAGTCCGAGGTCCTTCAGGGCGTTCCTGCGGAAGGAGCCCTCCATCGAGACCTCCGGAACCCCGCAGGTGCACGAGACGATGATGGACCGGAGGGACGAACTGCGCCCCGAAGCACGCAGCTTGAGGGTCCCTCCGCACTGGCCGGCCGTGATCGACCCGGAGCCGGCGGCGCGGTGGACCCAGTGCCAGTAGGGGAACTCGTCGAGGTGTCCCCCCTCGCAGGCGATCACGAAGCGGGAGGGGACCAGGTCGGTCTCGCACGTGCCGCAGATGCTTCTGCCGGGGGGTGGGTTGAAGTCGCGGTGTCGACGCAGTTCATTGCATTCGGGGCAGGACTGCATCACGGGGAAGCGGCGGACCCGGACGCCGTCCTTGCTGGCTTCGTCGGACGCCGGAGGCAGCCGGAAGTGCTGGACACCGAGGAGGCGGGCCAGTCGGCGCTCGTGGATCTTGGGAGATTCGTCGGAGTTCCAGTGGGTATCGGCTCCGTCCAGGCCGGAGACGACGAACGACTCGTGGTCGACAGCGATGAGTGACCCGACTCCGTACGTCGTGATCATCTGGGAGCGGCGGACCGCGCCTCGACGGAGCAGGTTGTGGGCGGGAGCGTAGCCGTTCGTGCCGGTGCGGCGACGGCGTGCGGGGGGAGGGGTCATCGGGATGCCTCCATGAACAGGGCGGACTCGGCGTCTACGTCGCGCAGGCTCCACAGGGTGGGCCAGGCCTTGGCTCCCTCGAACTCGTCGTCGTACGCCTTCAGGAGGGACGGCGTGCGGTCGCCCCTCTTCGGTTCGAAGAGCAGGCCACCGTGGACGTCGGCCTCGGCGCACCACCATTTGACGAACTCGTCGAAGGCGCGAGACACGGCCTGGGACTCCTCCGGAACGACGCGGGCGACGCGTTCGACGAGGATGTCCCTGATCTCCGTACGGAGTCGGTGCTCGTAGGACTCGACCCGCCCGGCGGCGTCGTTGGGACGGGCCTCCGGAATGAGGACGCGGGTGAGGGCGACGATCACCGCGTGCAGGCCGCGCTCGCGCGCACGGGTGGAGAAGGGGGTGACGGACGTGGACTCCACCTCGCGGTACAGGGCGGAGTGGAAGTGCAGGAAGTTCTCGTAGTGCGAGCGGTCGCGGGACCTGGTCGCGTTGAGCATGACGGCGACGAGGCCGGGGTGGGCACGACCGACGCGACTGGTGGCCTGGATGTACTCGGCCGTGGTCTGCGGCTGGCCCATCACGGCCATCAGACCGAGTCGGTCCACGTCGACGCCGACCGCGATCATGTTGGTCGCGAGCAGGACGTCGACAGTGTCCGCGTCCGGGAGCTTCTTCTCGATGCCCTTGAGACGCGTGGGGATGTCACTGGCGTCGACCCGGCTCGTCAGCTCCGAGTAGTTGACGGCGGACCGGACCTCCACTCCTTCCCGCTCGGCGAGCAGCTCCAGATAGGCGATGACGTCGTCGTGGACCTGGAGCTCCGCGGCGGAGAGCAGCCGGAGGCTGTTGAAGTAACCGACGAGGCTCCAGTACGCGTCGCGGACCTCGTCCTCGGTGCGCGCCTGCGTCGCACGGTGCATGAGGGTGGCGTACGTACGGATGAGAAGGGTGGACTGGCTGGTGGCGGGGGCGAGGAGACCGACATAGCGCCGGCTCGCCTTCTCCTCGCGTGGTGTCTCCACCGCGAACCACGAGTCGCGGGAGTCCAGACCGGCGGGCGGGAACTGGCGCACGTCACGGTCGAAGAGGCTGAGCCCCTGCGTCGCGGCTCGACGGATGGTCGCGGTGGAGGCGATCACCTTGGGCCTGTCGGCGAGGGCGTCCACTGCGGTCTCGTAGAGACCGGTGAGCGTCCCGAGCGGGCCCGAGATCAGGTGGAGCTCGTCCTGGACGATCAGCTCGGGGGGCGGAGTACGGTCGGTCGGCCTGTCGCGGTTGAAGAGAGCCGCGGTAGCCGGACGCCACGGCATCGAGGCGAACTTGTCGACGGTGGCGATCACCAGGGTCGGGCGGGCGTCGTAGACGGCCTCGTCGATCAGGTGGACCGGCAGACCGTCGGAGAAGTCGCAGTCGGAGCCGGGGCAGCGGACGTACATCCGCCTGTCGTCCGGCTCGACCTCGTAGTCGCGGGCGTCCAGGCGCGTTCCGCACCATGAGCAGGCGTGCAGTTGCACCGGGTTCTTGGTGGCCAGGCGCTTGTCGAGGTCCTTGCGGAGTTCGGCGAGCTTCGCCTCCGCCTCCTCGAGGGTGTTGGGGGTGGCCGAGCGCCCCACCCACATCCCGATAGAGAACTCCTCGGTGCCCAGCTCTTCGGGCAGGTCTCGGCGCAGCACCTCCATGGCGCAGAGCAGGATCGCGGCTCGCTCGAACTGCTGAAGCGTGAGCAGCCGCAGCGTGTAGCGCATCAGGACGGTGACGCCGCCGCCGTCCGCGCCGCGCCGGATGCGACGCAGGAACGCGGTGAACGCGATCAGACCGAGGTAGGCCTCGGTCTTGCCGCCACCGGTCGGGAACCACAGCAGGTCGGCGATGGCGCGGTCGTCGTGCCCGGGGTCGTCGATGCCGGCGAGGCAGAGCAGTACGAACGCGATCTGGAAGGGACGCCAGCTGCCGGCGGCCGTGTCGGGGAGACCGACACGGCCGGCCTTGACCCAGGCGCTACGGGCCCGCTGTTCGGCCATGGCTCGGTTCGCGAGCCGAAAGGCCCGCATCAGATCCGGTTTGTCGTCGAGGAGCCCGATGCCCTCGCGGATCCGTCCGAGTGCTTCGCGACAGGCCTCGACCTGGGCGAGGGCCGGCTTCGCGTGAGGCGTGTCGGCGAGGGCGGCCGCCTCCGTCTCCTTGCGGTCGATCCAGTGCTCGTAGCCTGTGGCGAGCGCCTTCAGGGCATCCAGGACGTCGGCGTCCGAGCCCTCGGCGAGGCCGAGCATGGACAGCGCGGAGCTGTCGATCTCCGGGTTGGAGTCGGTGAGCAGTACTTCGACGCTGGGCACGAACTCGCTGCGCACTTCGGACACGGCGGCTTCCAAGGACTCGGTCATCCCGATCGGTGGCGGTGTCCAGTCCCATGCGGCGGCGCAGCCATGGCCGACGGCGAAGGTCGGGGCGTGGCGGTGGAGCAGCCGGCTGGTGGCGACCTCGGGGTCGTGGGCGGCGGCCGGCGCGGGACGCTCGACGAAAGCGCTGGAGCCGTCGGCCGCGCGGACGGTGAGTCCGCACTGGAAGAGCGACGACGCGTCCTGGAGGTCGTACTCGCCGATCCGCTGGGTGTTCACCAGCGTGACCGTGATCGTGACCGTGCCGGTGACCGCGTCGGGGCGACGGATGTTGACGCGCAGCGCCGCGCCGTGGCCGAGCTCGACCCGCAGGGCCGGGTTCGGCGAGGTCACGTCGACCGAGGTCTCCGGCAGTGCGAGCACCTTGCGTCGCCACTGTTCTTGCTGGTCGGAGGTGGTGCGGGCCTCGGCGCGGCGGGCCGGGACGGGGCGGCCCTCCGCGTCGGTCGGCTCGTAGACCGCGGCCCGGGCCCGGATCACGATCGCGTCGCTTATGGTCGGATCGACTGCGAAGGTGAGTCCCATCGAGGAGGGGCGACGGGATCCGGCGGCGCCGATCTCGTCCGCGGTGCCGGACTCCTCGACGTCGTCCCGGGACCGCATCGGTACACGGTCCGTGCCGTCATGCTCTTCCTCGTCCTCACGGATCCGCTCCTCCGCGGCAGCGTTCGAGGATCTCGGGTACAGGACGCCGGTGAGGTAGCGGTCGATGGGTGCGTCCTGGAGGAGGATCTCGTCCCGTTCGTCCGGCGCGGCCTCGGGGGAGGGGCCGAGGAGTTCACGCCGCAGCCCCGTCAGGAGTTCCTCGTCCCGGACCCGGTAGTGCTCGGCGTGCCGACCTGCCACGTGCGTCATGCGCTCATCTCCTCGTTGTCGTCGGCCCGGCGGTACCGACCGATACCGGTGATCCGGGGCGCGATCCACACACCTCGGTCGCCGAGGCCGGCGTTGGCGCCGGCAGCGGTGCTGCCCGTCACGGTCTCCAGAGTGTCGATCCGTATGCCGTGGATCTCGTCGGGCCACCAGGGGTCCCAGGTCCGATTCACCTTCTGCACCTGGAACAGCTCCTCGCGGAACGTCTGCGAGGCCTCGCCGATCTCGTGCCCGTCGTGCACGAGGGCGTAGGGCGGGCTCTGGTGCTCTCCCGCCGGGAGGCCGTGGCGCTTGCGCAGCACCACCTCGTGCCCGGGGAGCACCCGCTCCAGGAGGTACGCCTGGGTGGCGACGGCGTCGGTCTCGTGGCCCGGCGGGTCGTTCCGATCGATGTCCCCCGCCTCGGAGACGATCCCGTACCTGTCGTACGACCGCCACCCGCCCACGTACCTGCGGCCGTTCCTCCTGCCTCCCGCCCGCCTCAGGACCGGCACCTGGGGGGAGCGCACGTGATAGAGGTCCTGGCGGGCGCGTGTCATTGCCACGTAGAGCGCTCGGGCCTCGGCGGGGAGGTCCAGCTCGTCCTTGTACTGCTTGCGGAGTTCGGCCACGGTCGGCGGGGTCAGGACGATGACGCGGTCGAACTCGAGTCCCTTGGCCCGGTGCACGGTGGTGACGACGATCCGCGAGGTCTCCGGGTCGGTCGCCTCGTCGGGGAACCGGCCGTCCGCGACGGAGCGGCGAAACCGCTCCAGGTCGAGTACGTTGCGCCCGGTGCCGCGTGCGGTGCGCCGGAGCACCGTCCACAGGGCGGTCGCGTTCGGCTCGAACGGCAGAGGGATCTCCGCGAGCAGACCACGGAAGCGGTCCTCGGTGAGGCCGCTCGCCTCGGTACGACGCAACAACTCGGCCACCCAGTACGGGACCGGCCGCTCTTCGAGGGGGCGCCGCAGCCGGTGGGCGATGCCGTGATCGTGGAGGAGACCGGACACCACCAGGGCCTGTCGGTTGTCCCGGGTGAGGATCGCGCAGGTGTCGGGGAAGTTCCGCAGACTGTCCAGGGTCAGTGGATCGGTGAGGTCGCCCATCCCGTTCGCAGGCTCCAGGAGCAGCTCGCTCAGCTCCTCGTACAGAGTCGCCGCCAGGTCCGCGTCGGCGAGCTGCTGCAGCCGCGGGCCGTACGCCAGCGCGGTCCCGGCCTCGGGGGTGGAGGCCCGGAAGTTCTGTGTGAGGTGCAGTTCCACCAGGTCGTCGGGGAACGAACAGCGCAGCCAGTCGAAGAACCGACCGGTCTCGTCGGTACGCTCGGCCAGGTCCTCGATCTGGAAGCCGTACACGGTCTGGGCGGCGTCGCCGACGACGGTGAACCCGCAACTGTCCTGGTAGCGGTCCAGAAGGGTCTCCACCAGCTCGCGACGGCCTCCCAGCAGGTCCTGGACCTCGTCGATCACGACGTGAGCGGGCGGAACGGCGTCTTCCGCCTCCAACGCCCCCTTCTCGATCGCCTGCGCCGCGGCGGCGATCCGCCCTTCGAAGCCGACCGAGCCCCACTCGCCGTCCGGCTGGGCCTGTCGGAGCACCCCGTAGGCCCAGGCGTCGAAGGTCTGCGCCCGGACCCGGCGGGCCCGGTCCCCGTGCCGGGCGATCCGCTCCCGCAGCTCACGTGCCGCTGCCCGGGAGAAGGTGAGGACCAGGATCTCGGCCGCCTCCAGAGCCTCCTCCGGGTCCTCGTGGCCGCACAGCGCGTCGAGTCGACGCACCAGGGTGTGCGTCTTGCCGGCTCCTGCCCCGGCCGTGACCAGCACACGGGCGTCCCAGGGCTGCTCGACCACGGCCCGCTGCTCGTCGGTGAGCGGGGGGTTGTCGAGGTAGGCGTCGGTCACTTGCGGCTCCAGAGGTGCTCGAACTGGTTGAACGCGAGCTGGGTGTCGAAGTTCGCGATGTTGTCGCTGACGTTGAGGATCAGGCAGGTGTCCTTGCCGCCGTTCTTGGGACCGCGCAGACCGCGACCGATCATCTGCTGGTAGACGTTGGTGCTGTAGACCGGGCGGGCCACCACCACGACGCGGGTCGCGGGTGCGTCGAACCCCTGGGTGAGGACGCCGTAGTTGGTGAGGACGCGGATACGGCCCGCGCGGAAGTCCTCGATGCGTCGGCGCCGGTCCTGGGCGCTGGTCGTCGAGTCCACCGACGCGGCCGGGACACCGCGATCGTTCAACATGGCCGCCAGGTACTTGGCGTGGTCCACGGAGGTGGCGAAGAGCAGGGTCGGCCAGTCCTCAGGAAGGGCGACCACCTCGTCGACGATACGGCGGCTGCGCACGTGGTCGTCGGCGAGCCGTTGTTCGGCGGCGCGGGAGAGCATGGCCATCCGGTCGGCCTGCACCTTCTCCTCGCGTGTCAGCTCGATCCGACCGCCTTCCAGGGTGCGGTGCTCGACCTGCGCGAGCATCCCCCAGTCCTGGAGGTCCCGGTACGGATCGCCGGAGGGGAAGACGCCCTCGTCGAGGCGCTTGTTGCCGAAGCGGTTGACCAGTTGGTTGGTCTCCTCCTCGTTGGTGTTGCGGAACGGGGTGGCGGTGAGGCCGAGCAGGTGACGCCTGGTCTCGTACCGGGTGAGGCCCAACTGGCCCAGGATGTGGGTGTACCGCTTGGAAACCGCTGTGTGGGCCTCGTCCACGATCACCAGCGCCGCCTGCCGCAGCCAGTCGTACGCCTCGGTGTCCAGGCACCGCTCCAGTTTGGCGTCGGTCGCGACCACCAGGTGCGGATGGTCGAGGACCTCCCCGACCTCGTTGGTGCTCCACAACCGGCTGATGGTGAGCGGTCGTTCCGCACCCACCTTGCTCCAGACGAACTTCCAGCTCTGCACGGCCTGCTCGCACAGCTCCTCGGTCTGCGCGACCCACAGCAGCGGACCGCGCAGATCACCCACCTGCTTGACCCATCGGATCACGGCCTCCGCCGTGACCCGGGTCTTGCCGGCGCCGGTGGGCAGCGACAGCATGGCGCGTTGCGGGGCCAGCCGGTCGAGCAGCGTGCTGATGTTGCGGACCAGGTCCTCCTGGTAGCCGTGGAGTCCGGGGAAGTCCCGGGGGCCGTCCACCGTCTCGAAGGCGGGCGGTGACGGGGTCCTGGAGCCGGCGAAGGTCACCGGGAGTCGCAGGTCCGAGACGAAGGCGATGGCCGCCGACGAACCGCCGTAGGCGACCGGGGCGTTGGGGAACCTGGCCTGGATGTCCCGGGCGTGCTGCTGGAGCACTCCGTCGCCGTGCGCGTTGAAGGCCATCTGCGCGATCCGGTGCGGGGACGGCTCCGTACCGTCGCTCTCCTGCAGCTCGGCCTCCATCAGGCCTTCGGGAAGCCCCGACCGCAGAGCCTCCGCGCCGATCAGCAGCTCGATCTTGGACACCACGTCCTCGGCGTCGCGTACGGCCCTGAGCGCCGCCCTCGTCTCGCTGTCCCGGGCCATGCGCTCCTGGTGCTCCAGGACCGCCTTGCAGCCGGCGGCACCGAGTCCCAGCTCCAGTTCCCGGTCGATCAGCCGCAGCATCGGTTCGGGGTCCGCCGGGACACGGACCTTCACCGTGCCGCCCTGGCGTACCGCGTCCAGCTGGCGGGGTTTGGTGCCGTTGGGGGTGCGGGTCACCTCCTCCAGCTCGGTGCACCGCTGCACCAGGCTGTTCCGGTTGGCACTGTTGAGTCGCTGGCGCAGGGCGGGGTACAACTCGACCAGAGCCACCGGGTCACCGTCCGGGACCTCACGTGTCTCCTTGCTGATCACGTCGGCATAGCGGAGCATGCCCCACTTCTCGACCATCAGCTCGGCGTCCGCCGCACTCAGCACCAGCAGCGCGGGAAGCTGTTCGGCGCGCAGCGCCCGGTACTCGGCCGGGCCGACCGCGACGGTGATCTCCTCGTCCGGACGGTTGCCCCACGCGTCACCGATGCGGCAACGGGTCAGCGAGTCCTCGGGGAAGTCCGCGCCGAACCGGGTCAGCATCACATAGGTGGCTCCCACGAAGGTGTCGTCCTCACTCCGGGACACCTCGGTGAGAAGGTTCTCCCAACGGGCGGACGGGACTTCTTCGACCGTGGTCGGCAGGCGCAGCTTCCGGGCCTTCTCCGGTGAGATCTCGGCGACCGGCAGCACGTCGCGATAGGCGGCCAGCTGCGGTCCGACCGCTTCCTTCAGCGGTTTGATCCCCTGGGAGGTGGCGACCGTCCCGTACTTCCTGAGCAGCCAGCGGATCGGCGAGGCCACGGCCTGACGGGTGCTCGTCTGTGCGCCGATCTGTCGCGTCCAGTTGTCCACGACGGCGTCGTCCGGCAGTGCCTTCAGAAAGGCCGCGCGGGACTCCTCAGAGAGCGATCGGAACAGGTACAGGGGGCCGCCGACGGCGGAGCCCTCCACCTTCATCCGGCCGATGGAGGGGCGTGGGGCATGGTCGTCCAGGGTGCGCAGATAGGCCGAGTGGACTGCCTCCCGGTACTCCTCGAACCATTCCTCGCCGTCCGGCCGCACCGAGGTCGAGGGCAGCGCGCGCAGGCCGATCTCCGAGAAGAAGGGCACGTCGTCCGAGTGGAAGCCCATGTCGACGGCGATGCTCGGGTCGCGCCGCGGGTCCACGACCGCGCCCGGCAGCATGCAGTCGCGTACGGGCCGGAACCTGCTGTCCGCGGTGCGTACACGAAGCGTCTCGCGGGGGTACGGGACCCTCTCCAGCACCCTGTGGACCAATCGGCGTCCACCCGCCCGACGGAACAGCTCCCAGAATCGCTCCCACTCGGTGTCCCCGTACCCGTCGAAGCCCTGGTCGAGGACGCTGACGAACCGTCCCTCGGCATCCGCCTCCCGGATGCCGAGGACATCGAGTGCATGGGCGAGCGACGGATCCTGGGCGATGTCGCCGACCACGTACACAAGGGATTCCCGCAGCCCTCCCTCGTCGGCGCGCCGGAAGACGCGGCCGGGGACGGGGGCGACGAGGCCGTGTTCCTCGGTGAGCACGATCCGTGCCCTGCGGGCCTCCTCGGCGTACGGCGACCGGATCTCGATCATCTCCGCGAGAATGCGGATCGCCACCGTCGAAGCCTCGGGCGTGCCGCACTCGACGAGTGCCTCCAGCCACGTGCGGACGTCGGTGCGCTTGTGCTCGGCCGCCGCGAGGATGTGTTCCACCTTGCCGGACCGCAGGGCGTCGGCCTCGGCGTTGGGGTGCAGCCAGTCCGTGGGGCGACCGGGGCACTCGTGCCACATGCGCAGCCATCCGGTGGTGCGCTTCTGGTCCTTGTCGAGACGGGGATGGACCCGCAGTTCGGTGGGCACACGGAGCACCCCGTCCTGGTCGGGCAGCGACGGTCGGACCGCGGTCCGTTCCCAGATCTGCCGGGTCAGGGACTCGTCCGCCCAGCTGATGGCCTCCTTCGCGCGACCCGGCAGCAGCGGGAGGTAGGCGGCGGGGTCCTCGGCGGGGGCGAGCCGGGGAAGGGCGTCGACGACCAGTGCCGCCGAGACCTTGACCATCTCCTCGTTGAAAGCGGACGAGTCGAGGAGGTTCTGTCGGTCCTCGTTCGTTTTCCACGCGCCGTTGAGGATGCCGCTGAGGGACATCTCGTACTTGGTCGGGAAGAACGACCAGAAGCGTCCTCGGCCGCGTGACCTGGGGGAAGCGTACAGTCCGCTCTCCGTGTCCCTCTCCAGCGCCGGTACGGCCCAGGCGAGGTCGAGCACGAGGCGGTCGTGCAGCTCACCGGCATCGGCTCGGGCCGCCGGCCCCGGTTCGTGGGTCACGGAGAAGACCCGCCACCGGGCGGTCGTGGTGGGCTTGCCCGTCCGCTCCTCCACCACGGTGTGCAGGTCGCCGTCCTGCTCGGTGGTCAGCACACGACGGGCGATCGGCCGAGGCCTGCGGTCCTCCAGGACGACCTTCGCCACGTGCGGGGAGAGGAGTTGGAAACCGACCGGGAACTCCTCGCGGGATGCCCCGGCACCCTTCCGCCCGCCGTGCATGTCCTGGGCCAGCTTGTCGGCGGCACCCGGGAGCAGAGGCAGGCGCACCACAGTGACGGCCCAGTCGAGCAGCTCGTCGAGAACAGGGTCCTGGGCGCGTTCGGCGGCCATGTCGAGGGGGCGAGCCATGCGCAGCACCGGTGCCTCGAACTTCTCTCCCAGACGGTCCGTCACGCCCGGCACCGAGCGGATCCGCTCGTGGGCCCACTCGCGATCGAACCCGAAGGAGCCGGTGCTGCTGAAGAACTGCGGGGTGTCGGTGACGACGAGCACCGATTTCACGCCGACCCCGAAACGGCCGATCTGACCGCCTCGTTTCCGCGACATGCTCATCCGCAGAATTGTCTCCGCGCCTTCGGGGCTGACGGGGGAGCCCTCATTGGCGCAGTAGAGGTGGGTGTTCGTGAGGACGACGTGGGCGGTGCCGCCGGGTTCGGAAGCGATCTCGTCGGCTGCGTTCTGCACGAGTTCGAACAGCTGTCGATCGCCGTACCCGCCCTGGGTGATCCGACGCTCGCTGTTGGCGTGCTCCGGAATGAGGCCGGGATCGACGGCATAGGTCTGCAGGACGCGTTCCGACTGGTCGAGGACGGTATCGACGACCGGGGAGTTGGTGGGCGACATCTGGTCTACGGCTCCTGGGATCGAGGAAGAATGGGAAGGGCCCCGACGGGCCGGCCTTGTGCTCCGGGTCCGGGAACACGTCCCACAAACCCATGGGATCTCCCTACGGCCATTCTGCCGTGCGGCGGG
>NZ_JBEXSZ010000107.1:0-28844 GCF_040613865.1 Streptomyces sp. NPDC006197
TCGCTGAAGGAACCAGGATCGAGCAGCAGCTCGATGCGCTCACGCGCCGTCAGCTTGCCCTTCGCGTGCTGCGCCTCGGTCGCGCGCTCACTCGGACCGCCGGCCGCCTGCGCACGGATCGCGTGCAGCTCGGCCACACGCCCATGAGCGTTCGCCGCCTCCACAGAGGCCCGAGGAATGCTCTTCACTACTGTCACGACACGTCCCTCCCTCTCTCAAGGTGCGGCCCGATCGACGCACCACCACAACAAGCCGCTTGTGCGGTCTGTTGCGGTGGGGCATGGCGCGCACACGAATCAGCCAGGGTGAAACAGCCGGCGCCTAACGCCAGCTGTACGGGGAGCGGTAGACCGCGCCGACCCGCTCCGGATCCCACCGGGGGACCTCGGGCGACTGCACGTCGCCGCTCTCCTCGTCTCGCCCCGCCAGTAGTGAGCACAGCACGACGGTGACCGCGGCCAGCTCCTCGTCGCTGGCCCGCCCGCGCTCCACCCGGAGCGTGGGCGCGGTGTCGAAATTGCCCATTCCCCCTCCTTCAGGCCTTCGTTCACCGTGCGCCACCCGCCTAAAGGAGCGGTTTGGTCCCGCTTGAGAATCGCTTGGGACCGCCATGGGGAGCTCATGAAGCGCAGCCCGGCCCGGGACCGGAGCCGTTGTCCGATGGCATCCCTTCAGAAGGAACGGGTGTGAACGGTGACGGCGCGCGAGAGTGCCCGGTCGGACGTGCTGCGCGACGGGCGGCGTCCCCTGAACCGCAAGGGGATGCTCACCTGCGATCTCGCCGCCGGCCTCGACGCCTGGCTCCGCCTCCTGGCCCTCCATGACGACGATGGCTCCGCATCGAGACCACCTGGCCCTGGGCACGTTCACCACCCGCTTCACCGAGTTGGTCGGCATGCCGCGCAAGCGGCGAGACTGGGCAGGATTCGAGAAGCCCCGGCCACACCCAGCCCCCTAGGGTGACGGACATGGCAACCACCACTTCCACCGCAGCCCCCGTGTCCCTCGCGTCGGTCACCCTTGAGGTGGCCGACCTCGAGGCCGCCCGCCGCTTCTACGGCGCCTTCGGCGTGGACACGTACATCCGCCTGCGGGCGTCCGAGGCACACTCCACCGGATTCCGCGGCTTCACCCTGGGGCTCACGGTGTCCAACCCGGCCACCGTCGACGGCTTCTTCACCGCCGCCGTGGACGCCGGCGCCACGGTGCTGAAGCCCGCGGCGAAGTCGCTGTGGGGCTACGGCGGCGCCCTCCAGGCCCCGGACGGGACGATCTGGAAGATCGCGACCTCGGCGAAGAAGGACACTGGCCCCGCCACCCGCGAGATCGACGAGGTCGTCCTGCTGCTCGGTGTCGAGGACGTGAAGGCCACCAAGCAGTTCTACGTAGGCCGGGGCCTGACCGTGGCCAAGAGCTTCGGCGGCAAGTACGCCGAGTTCGCCGCCGATCAGTCCAGCCCCGTCAAGCTGGCGCTGTACAAGCACCGCGCGCTGGCCAAGGACCTCGGCGTCCCCGCCGACGGCACCGGCTCGCACCGCATCGTCCTCGGCAGCACCGCCGACTCCTTCACCGACCCGGACGGCTTCGCCTGGGAGGCCGCCGCGCCGGCCGCCCCCACACCGTCCTGACCTCCGGTCCCGTACTTCCGCACCGCCCTGTCTCACCTTTTGCACGAGAGGAAACCTGTTATGCCGTCCACGAAGTCGCCCGCCGAGAAGTACGACGGATTCACCGCCGAGGAGCGGGCCGCGATGAAGGAGCACGCACGCGAGCAGAAGAAGACGGCGGCGCGGCGTGGTGCGTCCCGGGCGGAGAAGGAGGCGGCAGCGGAGCAGGACGTGCTCGCGAAGATCGCCGAGATGCCGGAAGCGGACCGGGTCCTCGCCGAGCGGATCCACGAGATCGTCAAGACCGCCGCTCCCGACCTCGCGCCCAAGCTCTGGTACGGGATGCCCGCGTACGCCAGGGACGGCAAGGTCGTCTGCCACTTCCAGAGCGCGGAGAAGTTCAAGTCCAGGTACGCCACGCTCGGCTTCAGCGACCAGGCGGCACTCGACGACGGTGCGATGTGGCCGACCACCTACGCCCTGAAGGAGTTGACCGCGGCCGACGAACAGCGCATCAGCGCCCTCGTGAAGACGGCAGTGGGCTGAGACCGACCGGGGGCGGGACCAGCGGCGAGACCGACAGAGCCGTGGAAGACGTCCATGCGCCTGGACCCGTACGTCGCGGGTCACCGTTTCAGGTCTGTGGCGGACGGGTCGGTGACGTGGCCGATCCGGAGTGTGAGTTCGCCGAGGTGGTAGGAGATCACGCGGCCGGTGGGACGGACCCGGCGGTTGTCGGGGGTAGAGGCCGGTCATGGCCTGTTCGGGGCCGAGCACGCGTCTGAACTGCCGTTCGACGAGGCAGAAGACGAGCAGGACCAGGCAGATGACCTGGATCACGGCGGTGACGCGCCGGTTGTGCCGGACGAAGACCGGGGCGACCGCGAGAGGCCCTTTGAAGTCGGGTGGCGGCGCTCGACCGTGCCCTGGCCCTTGTAGTGGATCAGGGCCTCGGCCGGGTCTGCCCGGTCGGCGCCGGGGCGATGAAACGGACTCTTCGGCCGCTCCGCCGCCGAAGACCCGGGCATGGACCGGAACACCGCCGTCGGCCGATACCGCCGGCCCGGCCCGGACTTGCCTCAGGTCGAATTGCCGATCCCCGGGATGCCCGTAGCCGACGACGGGGAAGTCCTCGTCCTTGCCCCGGTTCGGATGGGAGACGCCGCGTTCGCCGACGGGCTGTTCGAGACCGGGCGGTCCGCGAGGGCGAGAACGCAAGTGAACATCTCACGAGTGTTCTTCGAGTTATGCACGATGTCGCCGCGCGACTCTGCTGTCTGGATCGAGACGTAGTGAGGTGCGTATGGATAACGCAGCGGAAAGGGCGATCGAGTACATTCGGGAGCGTTACGGCGAGCCGCTGACTCTCACGGAGATCGCCGAAAGCGCTCTGCTCAGCCGCTTCTATTTCACGCGGCTGTTCAAGGAGGAGACCGGGATCACCCCCGGCAGATTTCTGGCAGCGATCCGCATTCACGAGGCCAAGCGGCTCATCGAGCACACCTCGATGAGCATCACCGATATCTCCTACGCGGTCGGCTACAACAGCCTGGGGTCGTTCACCAACTCCTTCACGTCCGGCGTCGGGGTCTCCCCGACCAGATACCGGCGGCTGACGCGGGACGGCGAGGGCGGACTGCCGGGACCGGAGCCCGACCTCCGGGCCGGGTACGGCACCATCGCGGGCACCATCAGCCTCCCGGCCGGCCACGGCAACGCGCGCGTGTTCCTCGGGGCCTTCGCCACACCCGTGGTCCAGCACCCGTGCGTCGCCTCGGTCGTCGTCGACGTACCGGCCGGCCGGCCGTCCTGCTACTCGCTCCAGAACGTCCCCGAGGGGGAGTGGCACTTGCTCGCGGTGGCGGTCGCCGACGGCATCGGGCCCGAGGCCCGCACCCGGCGGACCACCCTCGTCGCGGGGCGCGGCCCGACGACCGTGCCCGTCACCGACGACGGCATCGTGAGCGCCGCCGTCCGGCTGCGGCC
Source organism: Streptomyces sp. NPDC006197 (assembly GCF_040613865.1). Taxonomy (NCBI): domain Bacteria; kingdom Bacillati; phylum Actinomycetota; class Actinomycetes; order Kitasatosporales; family Streptomycetaceae; genus Streptomyces; species Streptomyces sp. NPDC006197. Next base: position 3,594 of record NZ_JBEXSZ010000107.1, read on the forward strand.
CGTACGGGCCACCGATCCGCCGATCCTGCTGGCGCTGCCCGAACTCGTCCCGCCGGCCGAGGTCGTGTCCCACCCCGGCTGTGCCTCCGTCAATCCGGAGGGCGAGCCGGTGGTCGGGGGGCGCCGGGCCGCGGGCCACCTCAGGGTGGTGTCCGCGGCGCCGGAGCCGGCCCCCGTGGCGTAGGCCGCCCCGGGCCCTGCCCGCCTGGCGGCTCTGACCGAGCAGGTCACGACACTATGTCCTGCTTGGTCTTGAGCTGCTCGGCGAGCAGGTGCCACTCGCGGCCGATGCGCTCGGCTATGGGGGCGATGACACCGACCCAGTGCGCCGGGACGGCGTCGACCAGGTTGCGCCACTCCTCGTTCGGGTCGGTGGCGTGCGCCTGCATCCAGCGGAGGAAATCCCGGCCGCCGGCCGTGTAGCGGATGGCCGGGTCGCTGGCCATCTTCGCCGCGACCGTCGCCCACGCGGGCGGCGCCTCGGTGTGGTTCCTGCGCTGCGGTGCGGCGTCCGCGCCGGTCGCCACCCGCAGCGGGGCCCGGGACGCGCCGCCCGCCGCCGGAGCCGTACGCGCCGACTCCTCAGAGCGGCCCACGGGTGGTACGGACCGCACGGACGGCACGGCCTGGAGCGACTGGAGCGGCCGGACGGTCGGCAGCGTGTGCACCGGGTGCGCCGGGTGCGCGGGCCGGCCGGGCTGCGCGAACGGACCGGGCTGCGCCGGGTGGTTGGGGCGGTCGAACGGGCCCTGCTGACCGGCGCGGTCCTGCGGTACGGTCGTGGCAGCGCGCTCCCGTGCGGCGGCAGACTGGCGGCCGTCCCGCTCCGGGCCCTCGCCGCGCCGCAGCCGCATGCTCACGTCGTGGACGGTGCCGAGCGACACGTCGGTCTCGCGGGCGACCTGCCGCAGCGGCGCGTTCGGGTGCGCGGCGATGTACTCGGCGGCCCGACGCCGGCCCTCGCCCGCGTCCACCGGACGCCTGCGGCCGTCCCGGCCGATGCGCTTGCCGTCGAGCGGTGTCGCCTCCTCCGTACGGTCACGCAGCGAGGAGATCGTCTTCGCGCTCAGACCGGTGATGCCCGCGATGGCGCGGTCGGACCAGTCGGGGTGGGAGCTCAGGACGCGCTGGGCGCCGGCCATGCGGTCCGCCTTCGACAGGGGCAGACCGTGCGAGCCGTTCGCCTTCATGGCGATGACGAGCGCCTCGGAGTTCGAGCAGTCGAGGAAGCGCGCCTTGATGGTGGTGTCGCCCCGGAGCCGCGCGGCCTCGAGCCGGTGCAGACCGTCAATGATGCGATAGCCGTCCATCTTGACGAGAATGGGCGGGAGTTCCGTCGTGCTCGCCGCGTCGACGAGCAGCTGGATATGGGCGGCGTCCGTACCGCCCTGACGCAGGGGCACCCCGGCCGACAGGGCGCTGATGGGAACGTCGCGCGCAGGCAGTTTTTCGAAGTTCTTCAGATCGAATTCACTGCGTCCCGACGAGTCGGGGATCGCCGTCTTGGCGGAGCTGAATGCACTCGTTATCAAGACGGCTTGGGCATTGCTGTGAGCCATTCCGTTTTCTCCCTCTCTGCTGCCGCTGTTCAGAGAGTCGCAGGACGGTCTTCAGCCGCAGTCGAGGGAGGGTGGACGCTCCCTGGAAACACGACACCGCGGGCGCCCGCCGGATCGGCGGACACCCGCGGTGGGCGGGGAGGTCAGGCGTCCCTGCGGCGCAGCAGCACCGCGGCGACGGCCAGCAGCGCGGCGGTCCACAGGGCGAGGACTCCGATTCCCTGCCAGGGCCCCAGCACGTCGCCGACGCGCGACTGCTGCTGGGTCATCATGAAGCCTGCCTGGGTGGGCAGGTAGGCGTGGACGTACGTGCCGGCCTTGCCGGGCAGCAGCGCGGCCATCGGCGTGAGCACCAGGACGAAGCCGATGACACCGGTGATGCTCGCGGCCGTGTGCCGGATGATCGCGCCGACGGCGAGCGCGAACAGACCGAGCAGGGCCAGGTAGAGGCCGGTGCCGGCGACGGCCCGCAGGACGCCCGGGTCGCTGAGCGCGACCGGCGCCTTCTCCTTCAGGATCGGCGCGCCGATGAGGAACGAGCCGAACGCGGTCACCTCGCCGACGACGAGGACCAGGAGACCGAAGACGGCGCCCTTGGCCGCGAGGACCGGGACGCGCTTCGGGACGGCGAGCAGGCTTGCGCGGATCATGCCCGTGGAGTACTCCGAGGCGATGACCATCACGCCGAGCACGCAGACCGCGAGCTGGCTGAGCAGGATGCCGCTGCCCAGGATCGTGCCGGTCGGGTCGATCCGCATCGCGGCCTGCTGGGCCGGCTCGCTCTTGTCCCAGTTCGCGACGCCCATCTGCATGAACAGCGCGGTGAAGATCAGGGACACCACGACCAGGATGGCCAGCGACCAGACGGTGGAGCGCACCGAGCGGATCTTCGTCCACTCCGAGAGCATCAGCCGTCCGAGGCTCGGCTTGTGCTGCGCTTCGGCGGCGGACGCCGGGGCGGGGGCGGTCAGGGTGGTCACTTCGCACCTCCGGCGGCGGGCACGGCGGCGTCGTACTCGACGGCGTCCTTGGTCAGTTCCATGAAGGCGTCCTCCAGCGAGCCGCGGCTGGTCGAGAGCTCGTGCAGGACCAGGCCGCCGGCGGCGGCGAGTTCGGCGATGCGCGGGGCCACGAGCCCGACGACGTCCAGATCGCCCTCGACCTCGGTGACCGTGGCGCCCTCCGCCTTGAGCAGCTCGGCGAGCTTCTCCCGCTCGGGGGTCTTCACCAGGACCGACTGCTTGGTGCTGCGCTCGATGAACTCCTCGGTGGAGCAGTCGGCGACCAGCCGACCGCGGCCGATGACGATGAGGTGCTCGGCGGTGACGGCCATCTCGTTCATCAGGTGGCTGGAGACGAAGACGGCACGGCCCTCGGCCGCCAGCGACTTCATCAGGTTGCGGATCCAGAGGATGCCCTCCGGGTCCAGGCCGTTGAGCGGCTCGTCCAGGATCAGCGCCGCCGGGTCGCCGAGCAGCGCGGTGGCGATGCCGAGCCGCTGGCCCATGCCGAGGGAGAAGCCGCCCGCGCGCTTGCGCGCCACTGACCCGAGGCCTACCTGCTCGATGACCTCCTCGACCCGGCGCTTGCCGAAGCCCTGGGTCTGCGCGAGGCAGAGCAGGTGGTCGTAGGCGCTGCGGCCGGTGTGCACGGCGCGCGCCTCCAGGAGGGCGCCGACCGCGCGCATCGGCTGCGCGAGGTCGCGGTAGGGCACACCGTTGATGGTGGCCTCACCCGCGTCGGGCCGGTCCAAGCCGAGGAGCAGCCGCATCGTGGTGGACTTGCCCGCGCCGTTGGGGCCCAGGAAGCCGGTGACCCGGCCGGGCTTGACCGTGAAGGACAGGTCGTCCACGGCGGTCTTGCCGCCGTAGCGTTTCGTGATGTGCTTCGCCTCGATCATGGTCACCTCAGGTGAAGGGGGTGCGAGAGATATCGGGAGACAGAAGGATCCCGACTCTGTGGTACCAGGACCGGCATTCCGTTCAGTAGTGCTCCGCCCCGATCCGGGGTTGAACACGGGCCATGGATTCACGCCCCGCGGATATTTTTGACGGCGGGTCCGTCTCCGGGGACGGTTGTTTCATCTGCTTCTTTTCCTCAGTCGAACCCGGAAACCCCCAAGGGTGGTCATGAATTCAATCCCGAATCACCCGGCGGAGGTGCCCCGGCGGCCCGTCATCGGGATCGTCGCGCGGACCGCGCCGGTCACGCTCCAGGGCTCCGACCTGGTCGTCAGCCTCGCACTCCAGGCCCACATCGCCTACCTCGCCGAGGCCGGCTGCGCCCCGCTCCTCCTGCCGCTGCTGCCCGGTGTCGAGGAGCTCGTCGACCGGATCGACGGCCTCCTCGTCCCGGGCGGGCCGGACATCGACCCGGCGCTGTACGGTGAGGCCGCGCACCCGGTCACCCGGGCCATGACCCCGGACGCCGACCGCGTCGAACTGGCTCTGGTCAGAGCGGCACTCGACGCCGAACTGCCCGTCCTGGCCGTCTGCCGCGGCATGCAGCTGCTCAATGTGCTGCACGGAGGCTCCCTCCAGCAGCACCTTCCGGACGTCACCGGCCACGACGGCCACCGTCCGGACACACCGTCCTTCACCCTCGGACGCCACCCGCTCAAGCTCGTGGCCGGCAGCCGTATCGCCGGCATCCTCGACGAGGGTGAGCCGGAGTCGGCCTGCCACCACCACCAGGCGGTGGAGCGGCTCGGCGACGGTCTCACCGTCACCGCGCGGGCTGCGGACGGGACCGTCGAGGCGGTCGAGGTGACGGACCACCCCTTCGCCGTCGGAGTGCAATGGGAAGCCGGATACACGGCCGACCGGCGACTGCACCACGCATTCGCCGAAGCCGCAGGCGCCACAAAGAAAATCAGTGAGCAGTCGGAATTCCGCACCACTTGAGAAAGAACGGCCCCTGAGGGCAAGCTGTTTTCCGATCCCCATCAGAAGGAGAATTACAGATGTCGCCGCGGATGCCTAACCCTTCGCTGGTCGTCCCCGATGTTCTGCCCCCCATGCGAGCACTGGTCAAGGCCATCAACAGTGTCGGTGTGCCGTTGCAGACGCTCGTTCTCATCCACCTGCGGGTGAGCCAGATCAACGGCCGCCCGGTCCAGATCCCCGTGAAGAAGCGCGAGTTCGAGGAGGCCGGCGAGGAGGACTTCCGCCTGCCGCTGGTGGAGACCTGGAGGGAGCAGACCTGCTTCACCGACGCCGAGCGTTCGGTGCTCGCGCTGGCCGAGGCCGCCACGCGGATCAACGATGTGAAGGACCCGGTCTCGGACGAGGTCTGGGCCGAGGCCGCCAAGCACTGGGACGAGAAGCAGCTCGGCGCCGTGGTGCTCCACATCGGCCTGGTGAACCTCTGGAACCGCGTCAACGTCGCCACGAAGCAGGAGCCGGTCGACTGGCGTGTGAACCCCAAGAAGTGGACCCCGATGACCACGCGGCTCGCCGCGAGCAAGTAATGGCCCGATCGGCCCGCACAACACAGAGGCCCTGTCCGGTGGAGAACTCCACCGACCAGGGCCTTCGTGCTGTGCGGGCCGTGTGCGCGCGACCGCGAGGGCCCCGGCGCCGGCTGGGGCCCTTCTCGGTCAGAACGTCCCCGCGCCCGCGGTGGTGAGGACCGCGAGCAGTGTCCGCGCCTGCACGTTCACATAACGGCTGTGGCCGGCGAGCCAGTTGAGCTGGCCCGGGGTCACCCAGTGGAAGCCGGGCGGCGCCTCGGCCGGCGTCGTCGCCTCGTCGGTCTCGACGATCAGATAGCGGCTCTCGGCGTTGAGGAACCGGCCGCCCTCCTCCGAGTGGACCGCAGAGTAACGGATCCGCTCGGGCGCGGCGTCCAGCATCAGGTCGAGGAACGGCGGCCGCTGGTCGGCCGGCAGGTGTGCGTAGTTCGACGGCACGTACTGCACGGTCGGCGCGAGCTCCACGGTGTCGAGGAATCCGCCCTCCACGCGCGCGTGCACGAGGACGTGCGGGACGCCGTCGAACACGCGGTACGCGAAGGCGACCAGGCCGGGACCGACCGGCTCGATGATCGGCTGGGTCCAGCCGCGGATCTCACGGCCGGCGCCCTCCACGGAGACCGCCACGACCCGGAAGAACCGATCGTCCTCGCGGTGGATGGAGTGGGCGTCCCGCCGCCAGCCGGAGATCTCGCGCAGCGGCATACGGCGGGCGCGGACGTCCTGACGGGCCCGCTCGCCGGTGAACCAGGTGAGCAGCTCGCCGTCGGAGGACAGCGCGCCTTCCTCCTCGGGGGCCATGGGGGCGCTTGCGAGGACGGTGCGCGCGTCCATGTTCACCACGTTGTCCAGGGCGAGCAGCTCCACGATCTGGCCGAGGGTCAGCCAGGCGAAGTCGTCGTGGACATGGACGGGGACGTCGGCGTCGACCTCGACGATCATGTTCCGGTTGCGCTTCTGGTAGAACCAGGCGCCGTGCTCGGACTGGAGGACGTCGGTGAGCACCCGGTGCCGGTCGGGCTCCAGGAAGTGCTCCAGGTACTTCACGGCCGCGCCGCCGTGGGCCTTGGTGTAGTTGCTGCGGGTGGCCTGCACGGTGGGGGAGAGCTGCACGAGGTTGGGGTTGCCGGGCTCCATCTTGGCCTGCATGAGGAAGTGGAGGACCCCGTCGAACTCCTTGGCCAGGATGCCGAGGATGCCGATCTCCATCTGGGCGATGATCGGCTGCTGCCACGAGCCGTCCGGCCGGGTGACGTGCAGGCCCTCGACGGTGAAGAACGCCCCGCTGCTGTGCCGCAGGTTGCCGGTGTCCGGCGCGAAGGACCAGTTGTCGAGCCCGGCGAAGGGGATCCGCCGGATCTCGGTGCCGCAGGTGACCCGGTGGAAGTCGAGCCACTCCAGGACCTCGGCGGTCGTGTGGTGGGCGCCCTGCGGCGTCGCGGCCGAGAGGGCGAGCCGCTCGGTGATCCCGGCGCGTGAGCGCGGGACGAGTCGGGTCAGGGTGCTCATGCCCGGCCCCCACTCGCCTTGACCGGCTTCCACCACTGCGGGTTGTCCCGGTACCAGGCGACGGTCTCCGCGAGGCCGCGGTCGAAGGAGGTGAGCGGCCGGTGGCCGAGCTCCTCCTCGATCTTGGACTGGTCGAGGGCGTAGCGGCGGTCGTGGCCCTTGCGGTCGGTGACGTGGTCGATCATGTCGAGGCCCACGCCGCAGAGTTCGACGAGCCGGTGGGCGAGCGTCAGGTTCGGCACGGCCGATCCGGAGCCGATGTTGTACGCCTCGCCGGCCCGGCCGCCGGTCAGGACCCGCTGCACGGCCCGGCAGTGGTCGTCGACGTGCAGCCACTCGCGGATCTGCTGCCCGTCCCCGTACACGGGGATGCGGCGGCCTTCGAGGAGGTTGGTGACCGCGAGCGGAATGAACTTCTCGGGGTGCTGGTACGGCCCGTAATTGTTGGAGCAGCGGGTGACCGAGACGTTCAGCCGGTGGGTGCGGAAATAGGCGAGCGCGATGAGGTCGGAGGAGGCCTTGGAGGCGGCGTACGGGGAGTTGGGGAGGAGCGGGGACTCCTCGGTCCAGAAACCCTCGTCGATGGAGCCGTACACCTCGTCCGTGGAGATGTGCACGACCCGCTCGACGCCGACCGCGAGGGCGGCCTCCATGACGGCCTGGGTGCCCTCCACATTCGTGCGGACGAAGTCGGCGCCGCTCTCGATGGAGCGGTCGACGTGGCTCTCGGCCGCGAAGTGGACCACCGCGTCCTGGCCTTCGAGCACGCTGTGCAGCAGGTCACGGTCGAGGATGTCGCCCCGGACGAAGGTGAGCCGCGGGTGCGCGGCGGGGAGGTTCTCCCGGTTGCCGGCATAGGTGAGCGCGTCGAGGACGGTGACGTGCGCGTCCTCGTACCCCAGGTATCCCCCGTCGAGCATGGTCCGTACGTAGTGGGAGCCGATGAATCCGGCGCCGCCGGTGACGAGGATTCTCATGAGATCACAGCGCAGTCGGAATTCCGCGGTCGAAACATATTCCTGTGCCCTTTTCGGTGATGGGGATGCGGTGCCGTGCAATGCACGCTAAGGAACTTCCTGAACAGGGGCATCTTTCAGATTGCCGGTCCAACCGCTGAACGCCCGACATAGGCCGCCAGGTGTTCACCGGTGAGCGTGGGACGGCCGGCGACGAGCTCGGCCGGGGTGCCTTCGAAGACGATCAGGCCGCCGTCCTGGCCGGCTCCGGGGCCGACGTCGACGATCCAGTCGGCGTGCGCCATCACGGCCTGGTGGTGCTCGATGACGATGACGGACTTGCCGGCGTCCACGAGCCGGTCGAGGAGCTGGAGCAGCTTCTCCACATCGGCGAGGTGGAGCCCGGAGGTCGGTTCGTCGAGGACGATCACCCCGCCCTTCTCGCCCAGGTGCGTGGCGAGCTTCAGCCGCTGCCGCTCACCGCCGGAGAGGGTGGTGAGCGGCCGGCCGATGGAGAGGTGGCCGAGGCCCACGTCGGAGAGGCGCTGGAGGATGCGGTGGGCGGCGGGGACGCGGGTGTCGCCCGCGCCGAAGAACTCCAGGGCTTCGTGGACCGGCATCGCGAGGACCTCGCTGATGTCGAGGCCGCCGAAGAGGTGCTCCAGGACGGAGCCGTCGAAGCGCCGCCCCTCGCAGTCCTCGCAGGTGGTGGCGGTGTCGGTCATCATCGCGAGATCGGTGTGGAGGACGCCGATGCCGTCGCAGGTGGGGCAGGCGCCCTCGGAGTTGGCGCTGAACAGCGCGGGCTTCACGCCGTTGGCCTTGGCGAAGGCCGTACGGATCGGGTCGAGGAGACCGGTGTACGTGGCGGGGTTGCTGCGCCGGGAGCCCTTGATCGGCGACTGGTCGGCGGCCACCACGCCGTCCCGGCGCGCCACCGAGCCGTGGACGAGGGAGCTCTTGCCGGAGCCGGCGACGCCGGTGACCACGCAGAGCACGCCGAGCGGCAGGTCGACGTCGACGTCCCGAAGGTTGTGGGTGGCGGCGCCGCGGATCTCCAGGTGCCCCTTCGGCTTCCGTACGGCCTCCTTCAGGGGGGCCCGGTCGTCGAGCCGGCGGCCGGTCGGGGTGCCGCTCGCGCGGAGCCCGTCGAGCGTGCCCTCGTACAGCACCTGGCCGCCGTCGGCGCCGGCGCCGGGGCCGAGGTCGACGACGTGGTCGGCGATGGCGATGGCCTCCGGCTTGTGCTCGACGACGAGGACGGTGTTGCCCTTGTCGCGCAGTTGGAGCAGCAGTTCGTTCATGCCGGCGATGTCGTGCGGGTGCAGGCCGGTGGTGGGCTCGTCGAAGACGTACGTGACGTCGGTGAGCGCGGAGCCGAGGTGGCGGATCATCTTGACGCGCTGTGCCTCGCCGCCCGACAGCGTGCCCGCCGGCCGGTCGAGGGAGAGGTAGCCGAGGCCGATCTCCGCGAACGAGTCCAGGGTCAGCTGGAGTGCGGTGAGCAGCGGCGCCACCGAGGGCTCGTCGAGGCCGCGCACCCAGGCGGCGAGCTCCCTGATCTCCATCGCGCAGGCGTCGGCCATCGAGATCCCGTGGATCTTCGAGGACCTGGCCTCGGCGGAGAGCCGGGTGCCCGCGCAGTCGGGGCAGGTGGTGAAGGCGACGGCCCGGTCGACGAAGGCCCGGATGTGCGGCTGGAGCGACTCCCGGTCCTTGGACAGCATCGACTTCCGGATCTTCGGGAGGAGGCCCTCGTAGGTGAGGTTGACCCCGTCGACCTTCACCTTGCGGGGCTCGCCGTGGAGGAACTCGCGCATCTCCCGTTCGGAGAAGTCGCGGATGGGCTTGCGCGGGTCGAGGACGCCGGACTCGGCGTAGACGCGGGTGGTCCAGAAGCTGTCCTGCTTCCAGCCGGGGATCGTGAACGCGCCGTCGCCGATCGCGCGCGTGTCGTCGTACAGCTGGGTGAGGTCGATGTCGGAGACGGTGCCGCGGCCTTCGCAGCGCGGGCACATCCCGCCGTGGTAGACGGCCTTGCGGACGACGATCCGCTTGCCGTCGGCCTTGTCGATGTTCATGGCGCCGCTCGCCGTGCGGCGCGGGACGTTGAAGGCGAAGGCGCTGGGCGGGCCGATGTGGGGGGTGCCGAGCCGGCTGAAGAGGATGCGCAGCATCGCGTTGGCGTCGGTGGCGGTGCCGACGGTGGAGCGGGGGTCGGAGCCGAGGCGTCGCTGGTCGACGACGATCGCGGCGGTCAGCCCTTCGAGGACGTCGACCTCGGGGCGGGGGTGCGTCGGCATGAAGCCCTGGACGAAGGCGCTGTACGTCTCGTCGACCAGCCGCCGTGACTCGGCGGCGATCGTGCCGAACGCCAGGGAGCTCTTGCCCGAGCCGGAGACCCCGGTGAAGACCGTCAGCCGGTGCTTGGGGATCTCGACGTCGACGTCCTTGAGGTTGTTCACGCGCGCGCCGTGCACCCGGATCCGGTCGTGGCGGTGGGCGGGGGCGGATTCCTGGCTCATGGGTCTCCCTCGCTGAGGCTCGCTGAGGACCGGGCCGCGGTCGCCCGGCCCGTCCGGCGAGGGTGCTGTGGCGCGCTCGATTCCCGCTCGCATACGACTCGAGCCCCGCTCGGGGGGAAATCGAGCGGGGCTCAAACGAGGTTCGAGCCGGACGCGAGACGGGCTCAAGGAGGATGCGAGTCGGGTTCGACGAGGTTCGAGCAGGAACCGGGAGGGCGAGAGGGTTTTCCTCAGCTGTCCTGGAGCAGCCCGAGAACGTTGCCGTCGACGTCCGTGACGGTGGCGACGAGACGGCCGCCGCCGACGTCGGCGGCCGGGTTCTGGACGGTGGCGCCCGCCGCGATCACCTCCGCAAGCTTCGCCTCGATGTCCGGCACGTGCCAGTACGTGACCGGCGCGGACATGCCCTGCGTACCGGCTCCCGGCACCAGGCCGATGTGCTGGCCTGCGACGTCGTAGCCGACGTAGAAGTCGGAGACGGTCTGCGGCTTGATGCCGAGCAGGGCGGTGTACACGCTCTCGGCCGTCGCCAGGTCCTTGACGGGATGCAGCACGGTCTTGATTCCCTGGATGGCGGATTCAGCCATGATCACTCCTGTGGTCGGGATCTTGTATTTGCATGCTAGGGAAATCCACCGACGCGGCACTTCTCCATTCGTGCTCACTTCTAGTGGGATTCCAGCCAGCGTTGACTGGAAATAGAGGTCCCGTTGTCAGGCTGCGAGCGCGTTGTATTCAGAAGGGGAATCACGTGAAGAAGCTCGCATTGGTCACCACAGTGATCGTGACCGGTCTGGTGGGTTCGACCCTCACCCCGGTCGCGGCGGCGGAGACCGCCGTCACTCCGACCGCCGGCACCATCGCATGGGCTCCGTGTCCGGAGAGCGACCCGGTCCTCGGCGCCATGCTCAAGGGCCTGGACTGCGGCAAGGTCGAGGTGCCGCTCGACTACAGCAACCCCGCAGGGCAGAAGATCAAGCTCGCGCTGACCCGTGCCAAGCACACCGTCGCCGACGCCGACTACAAGGGCGTCGTCATCCTCAACCGCGGCCAGTGGCCCGGCGGCATCGGCCGTGACCTGCCCACGCGTTACGCGAAGGGCACCACCGGCCTCGCCTCCGACGTAGGCACCGCCTACGACTGGATCGGCTTCGACCCGCGTGGCGTGGGCGCCAGCGAGCCGGCCGTTGTCTGCGACCCCTCCTACATCAACCCGACCCAGCCGGACCCGGTCCCGACCTCGCGGGCCGCCGAGCAGGCCTGGGTCGACCGCGCCAAGGCGTACGCCGAGAGCTGCGGCCAGCAGTACGGCGACGTGCTCAAGCACCTGACCACCAAGGACGCCGCGCACGACCTGGACCAGATGCGCATCGCCCTCGGCCAGGAGAAGATCACCTTCTTCGGCACCGACTGGGGCACCTACCTCGGCTCGATCTACGCCACCCTGTACCCGAACCGGGTCCAGCGGCTGCTCCTGGACAGCGTCGTCAGCCCGAGCGGCGTCGGCTTCCTGAACCAGGCCAGCAAGAACTTCACGTCGGAAGTGAACGCCGACCTGTTCTTCGCCTGGGTCGCCAAGTACGACAACGTCTACCACCTGGGTACGACCGCTGCCCAGGTCGAGGCCAAGTACTACGAGGGCCAGAACAAGCTCCGTGCCGCGCCCGTCGACGGCAAGATAGGCCCGGCCGAGTGGGCCGACGTCTTCGAGCCGGTTGTCTACCGGCACTGGACCTGGCTGAACCGCGCGAAGATCCTCTCCGACTTCGTCGCCAACGGCGACCCGACGTCGCTGAAGGCGAACTACTCGGACCCGGGCTTCCCGCACCAGAACCGCCACACCATGACCAACGCGGTCAACTGCACCGACGGCCCCTGGCCGAAGGACTGGAACGCCTACAGCGCGACCTACTCGGCCCAGCACGCCCTCGGCGCCAAGTTCCTGACCTGGAGCAACGCCTGGTACACCGCGCCCTGCGCCTTCTGGCCGGTGCCGTCCCAGACGCCCGTGCAGGTCGGTAACAGCAACGTGGAAGTCCTCATCGTCCAGCCGCAGTTCGACGCCGCGCACGGCCTCCTCGGCGCATACGAGACGAAGGCGCGCTTCCCGAACTCCCGGCTCATCATGGAGCAGGGCGGCCACAGCGTCGGCGCGGCCCTCTCCGCGAACAACAACACCTGCCTGAACACCCACGTCAGCAACTTCCTGCGGGACGGCACCCGGCCGGCCGCCGGGTGGGGCGCCGACGCGACCTGCCAGGCGGCTCCGGACCCGGTGCCCGCCGCCTGACCGGAACTCCGGCCAGGCGTCCGGCCCGGTCTTCCAGTCGGCTCACGACCGGGTACCCAGTCCGGTCCAAGGCACACCGCGGGTCCCGCACGAGCCAGGATGCTGTTGGTCAGTTCGGGTCCTCCTACTTCGCCCTGTCGATCGTTCGGTCGGCGGGGCGAAGTGCTGCGAAGCGGCGGGTGCGGGCCCGGCCCGCTACCCGCGCGAGCCGGCCCGGCGACAGGCAGGCTTCCCCGGACCGGGAACGGGTCCGCGAACTCCTCGTCCGTGAACAACGGCCCGAGCTCGTCCGACAACGTCGGCCTCAGGACCACAACCGGGTCTCGGAGGCCGACGTCACGCCAGGACCCCGGATCGACCAGCAGCATCGAGCCAGGTGCGCGGCCCGCTTCCGGCGGCTGCCGGGGTCGCCGCGCGGTGGCTCTCAGCGCGCGGCGGGCGCGACGGCCCGGTGGGCCACCGCCCGATGGGCCAGGACCAGGCCCTCCAGGGTGCGCACCAGCTCGTTCGGCGCCGGCATCGCAAGGACCTCCTGCCGCAGCCGCTGTGCGTTGGCCCGGAGCGTCTCGTCCTCCAGAAGCCGCAGCAGCGCCTCGCGTACCGCGGGACCGTCGACGTCCGAGGGCTTCATGGAGAGCCCCGCGCCCGTCCGGTCGAGGCACTGGAGCTTCAGCGGCACGTCGAACGCCCGGCTGACGAGCAGCTGCGGCACCCCGTACCGCAGCGCGCAGCCGAACGACCAGGTCCCACCGTGGTGCACCATCGCCGAGCAGCTCGGCAGCACCTCCGAGAGCGGTACGGACTCCACGAGACGGGTGTTGGCCGGGACACGGCTCAACTCCTCCTGGGACTGCCGGGGCAGCGTGAGGACCAGCTCGATGTCCAGGTCGCCCACGGAGTCGAGGATCTCCTGGATTCGCTCGACCGGCAGCAGATGGCGCACCGGCCCGTCGTTGACGTTGTCGCCGAAAGTCATCAGGACGCGGGGCGCACGTGGCGGCTCCGTGAGCCAACGGGGCACGACGGTAGGCCCGTTGTAGGGGACGAACTGCATGGGGAGCGTCGTCGGCCGCGGATCGGGCCGGAAGGCGGCGGGGAGCGGGTCGATCGTGAACTGCCCGTTCACCAGGTCCTCGGAGAACTCGCCGCCGTACTTCTCCACCCAGTCCGTCAGCCACTCCTGGAGGTTGTCGGTCCGGTCGTCCTCCGGCTGCCGCGCCTTGGCGTGCAGGAAGTCCTCTCGCATCCGGGTGTAGACGTCGACCGAGTACAGGACCCGGGCGTGGACCGCGCCCACGGCGGCGGCGGCGACCGCGCCGGCGAAGGCCTTCGCACCCCACAGCACCAGGTCGGGCCGCCATTCCAGAGCCAGTTCGACCACGTCCTCCATCATGGAGTCGTTCGACCGGCGGGCCTGCGGCAGCACCAGGTCGTCGAAGACCCGCGTGGCCTGCTCCCAGCCCAGCCGCTCGCGGTCGGGCCGTACGTCGAACAGCGGGTCGAGGCCCCCCGACCCGGCCGGCCCGCGACCCGGCACCGGCGGGGCGGCCTTGCGCTCCCGCTGCTGGCGCAGGTCGCCGGCCTTCCGCTCCTGCGCGGTCTCGCCGGGTCCCACGCCCACCCCCATGAGCCCCGCGCTGGTCACGGCGTCGAGGAGGTCGGGCCACCCGGCCACCCGTACCTCGTGCCCGGCGGTCTGCAGGGACCAGGCGAGCGGCACCAGGTTGAAGAGATGGGTCTTCCACGGGAACGGGACGATGAGAACGCGCACGACGGGGATTCCTTCGGTCAGGGGAGGCGGGGCGGGTGGGCGTCCCGCGTGTTGGCCCCTGCCATCCTGGTCACGCGTCGGGTACGGGGCTTCTCCGAGTTTGCCGACTGGCACCGGTCGCGGCGGTGACCGCGAGCGTGGTGACGACGACCGCGAGGACGGCCGGCACGGGACCCGCCAGATCGCTCAGCGCGCCCATGACCAGGATCGACACGGCCACGCCCGAGGGCAGCAGGGTCGCCCGCAGCGTCACCACCGAGGACAGCTCCTCGTCCGAGACGGCCGCGAGGACCCGGTTGTTGTGATGCACGAAGGCAAGCTCGAAGAGCACGAGGAAAACCGCGTACAGCACCAGCGTCGGGACGGTGCTCGCCGCCAGCACCGCCGCGAGCAGTGGCGCCATCGGCAGCACCAGCCATACGGTCGAGGGCACATGATCCAGATACCGCTGGGCCGGCAGGGCGGCGAGTGAACCGGCGAAGATCGCGACGGCCGAGGCCGCGACGAACACACCGACGAGCCGGGTGTCGCCGTCGAGGAGACGCAGCGGGATCACGGTGACGGCCACGGTGTGGAAGCCCTGCCAGAACGCCACCAGAAGGAAGCGGACGAACAGGCGGCGGACCACCGGGTCCTCCACCCGCAGCCGCGCCCCGGCCTCGGACTTCGCCGGTGACGCGGCGCTCTCCCCGGCCGCCCTGGTCACGGACGGCAGCGCCCAGGCGAGGAGCGCGGAGAGCGCGAGCGTCGCCACGTTCAGCGCGATCAGTCCGCGCGGCGAGAGCACCGAGGAAGCCGGCCCGGCGAGCGCGGCGCCCACGCTGACCCCGGTCAACTTGCCGATCTCGGCGTAGGTGTTGGCCCGGTCGAGCCGCTCCTTCGATACCGTGCCGCGCAGCACGACCGAGGTGGCCGAGCGGGTCACCGCCTCGAAGAAGCCGCGGGCGACGACCAGGCCGGTGGCGACCGCGAGCAGCGCGCCGCCCGGCACGGCCAGGGCCGCCGCCGTGAGCAGCAGGCTCGCCGCCTCGGCGATGCGGACGAGCCGCTCCGGGGCGTGGCCGGCGAGCAGCCGGTTGAGCGGCGCGGCGAGCAGCAGCGCCGGCAGCCAGGGGGCGCTCAGGACGACGCCGGCGAGCAGTCCCGAGCCGGTGACGGAGCCGATGTGGGTGGACAGGCTCACAAGAAGCAGAAAACTCCCGGACGTGTTGACGAACAGCAGGACGGGAATGCATCGAGGTGAGCGCGCATACGTGCGGAAAAATGTCATTAGCAGGCCTCCAGAGGCTGGAGGATGCCAGAGGCGAAAGGATTTCGGCGAACGGCCCGGATGCCTATCGTCGAACATATGACAACAGTCGCCCAGGATCTTCCCGGCAATCCCTGCATCGTGATGGTCGACGCCTATGCGGGCGTCCGTTCACTCGTTCTCGAGTTCCTTCGGCAAGGATGTTCCGTCGTCCGTGTCCAGAGCACGCGCGAGACCCCGTACGTCTACCGTTCGGCCCCTTACGTCCCCGAGGATTTCATCGCCGACATCACCCACGAAGGCGATGTCGTCGCCACCGCGAAGGCGGTCGCGGCATTCGCGCCGGTCGCCGTCGTCTCCGGAGGCGAGATCGGCGTCGAACTCGCCGACCTGCTCGCCGGCCACCTCGGACTGCCCGGCAACGGCACCGCCCTCAGCGCGGCCCGTCGCGACAAGCACCTCATGATCGAGACGATCCGCGCCGCCGGGCTGCGGGCCGCCCGCCAACTGTTCGCCACCGATGCCGAGGAGCTCGCCGCCTGGCACCGCGACCTCGGCGGCCGGGTCGTCGTGAAGCCGCCGCGCGGCTCCGGCAGCCAGGGTGTCACCTTCTGCGACACCCCCGAGGAGTCGGTCGCCGCCTTCCGCCTCCTCGCCGACGCCGACGACGTCTTCTCCCAGCCCAACAACGGGGCCGTCGTCCAGGAGTACCTCGCAGGCACCGAGTACATGGTCAACACCGTCAGCCGCGACGGCCGTCATCATGTGTGCGACGTCTGGCGCACCGATCGCGCCAGCCGCAACGGGGTCGTCGACCTCTGCGACGCGCTCTCCCTCATCGACTCCGGCAGCCGGGTCGTCGAACCCCTCACCGACTACGCCTTCCGCGTCCTCGACGCCCTCGGTGTCCGGCACGGCCCCGCCCACCTGGAGATCCGGATGACTCCGACCGGGCCCTGCCTGGTGGAGGTCGGCGCCCGGATCGCGGGCGGCGGCATCCCCGCCGCCGCGGGCCTCGGTATCGGCGAGTCCCAGCTGGAGTGGACCGTCGACGCCTTCCTGCGGCCCGAGCGCTTCCACGAGCGGGCCGGCACCCCGTACGAGATCCGCCGGTACGCCGCCATCTACGGCATGGTCTCGCCCGTAGAGGGCGTGCTCCGCGCGTACCGGGGGATCGAGGAGATCGAGCGTCTGGAGAGCCTCCACGCCCTGACGCCCCTGGTCCAGCCGGGCCAGGGGATCCGGCGGACCGTCGACGACCTCACGTACCCGGTCATCGTGACGCTGCTGCACGAGCTCGACGAGGTCGTGCGGCGTGACCTCAACACCATCCGGCACCTCGACGGCGCCGGGTTCTACGCCCTCGACGGGGCCGCGACCGACTCCTGAGGAGCGTTCGACCGCTGCCCCGCCGCAGTCGAACGTCACACCGGGGCGGCGGCCGGCTCCGTCCGCGTCCAGGCCGGGCGCGGCACCCGGTACACGAAGCTGACGGCCGTACGCGGCTCCGAGGCCGTCGTGTTGGGCGCCGAGCGGTGCAGCACCATGCCGTCGAACATCACGGCCGAGCCCGGCTCCAGCGGCATCGCGACCGGATCGGCCGTACGCGGCAGGTGCTCGTCCGCCACGTGCGGCTCCACCGCGCGCCGCAGAGGCGCCTCGCCCGGCAGCCGCTCCCGGTCCCCGGTGTGCGGGAACAGCCCGAGGACGTGTGAACCCGGAAGGAACTCCAGGCAGCCGTTGTACGGAGTGGCTCGCTCCAGGGCGATCCAGATCGTCACGATGCCGTGCTCCCCGGCGGCGAACCCGGGCGGCGCGAACGCCATGTCCTGGTGCCAGGGCTTCGCCGAGCCCACCGCCGGCGGCTTCGCCCACAGGAACGAGTTGACCAGCGTGCCCGTCGTGCCCGAGGCCGCCCGTACCGGTCCCTCGGCCAGGCCGAGGGACTGCTGCACGGCTCCGAAGGCCGGCTCGTGCACATGGATGCGGTCCACCGACCGCAGCACGCCGGGCAGCGCGCCCGACCCCTGTTGCCAGGCCGCCCACCCGCCGATGCCCGGCGCCTCCAGGACGAAGTCCCCGCTGGAGGCCGTGCGGTCGCGGGCCGACTCCTCGAGACGGCCTACCGCGCTCCGCAGCTCGGCCAGCTCCGCGCCGCCGACAAGCCCGGGCAGCCGTACGACCCCGTTCTCCCGCATCTCGCGGGAATAGGTGTCCGCCATTCTTCCTCCCTTTCTCCGGTTCGGATGGGCGCGAACCTACCCGGACGATTCGGGCGGCGTTCATGTTCAACTGCTGATATTCCGTGGCTGTTGTCGCCCGTTTCACCAGCCGCGTAAGGTCCTTGGGCATGTGGTCGACCGGACCCATGAATTCTCTTGAGAGGAAGGAGTGACCCATGAGCGACCGTGACTTCATCGAGACCCGTGACGCGCAGCAGGAGACCAGCAAGTGGTAATTCGCTGACTCGGTGAATTGCGCATGCACGACGCGTACCGCGCCGCCCGTATGGAACTCGGTTCCGTACGGGCGGCACGTCGCCCGAGAGAGGTTGAAGTGGTAGGAAATCGCGTTTCGCAGGTCATTGACATTCCCGCCGACATGCTGGTGATCGACGACTCCACCGACGACCGCTACTGGGCGTCGGTCGAACGCGTCGTCGCACTGGCCGACGAGAAGGGCCGTACCACCGACGGCATCCCGCTCCTCGCGAGTATCGCCGTCTCGCACCCCGAGTGGCCCGTCCGCGCCGGCGCCGTCCGGCTCCTCGCCAGACACCACGCGGGCGATGAGGCCGCCGACACCGCCGTGGCCGCCGCCACCCACGACACCGTCGACTGGGTCGCGTTCACCGCGCTCAAGGTCATCACCGACCACCGCATCGACGTCGCCGTCCCGGACCTCATCCGGATCTCCGGCTGGCCCAGCAACTTCACCCGCCCCGACTGGGCCCGCAAGCCCGTCGGCTGCGGCGCCGCGCTCACCAAGCGCGCCCTCATCGCCGTCTTCGGCACCAAGGACCCCGTCGAGCTGCGCCGCCTGGAGGACGAGTACTTCTCCGAGATGCGGTCCAGGGTCGCCGCCGCCCGCAAGCGCGTCCGCCGTCACGAGGACGTCGTCCTCGTCCCCGCCGGCCCCGCGATCATCGGCGCCGACGAGCAGCCCGACGCCTTCCGCATGGCCCAGGACGACACTGCCCTGCGCGCCGTCGACGTGCCCGCGTTCCTCATCGACCGGACCACCGTCACCAACGCCCGCTACCGCGAGTTCCTCGAAGAAGTCGGCGACTCCGGCGAGTTCGACCACCCCGACCAGCCGCTGGAGCGTTCGCACCGCCCCGCCCACTGGCACGATCCGCGCTTCAACGCCCCCGACATGCCCGTCGTCGGCATCGACTGGTACGACGCGTACGCCTTCGCCGCCTGGGCCGGCGGCATGCTTCCCAGCGAGGTCCAGTGGGAGAAGGCCGCCCGAGGTGTCGACGGCCGCCGCTTCCCCTGGGGCGACGAATGGGATCCCGAGCGCGTCAACTACGTGGAGCGGTCCTTCGGCCAGGCCGTCGCCGACCTGGACTCCCTCGAAGCGCTCCTCGTCACCGTCGAGCAGGGCGAGAATCCGGCCCACCCCGTGCTCGCCGCCGACGCGCTGCCCGAGGGCGCCAGCCCCTACGGCGTCCTTCAGATGTCCGGCAACGTCTGGGAGCTCACCCGCACCAACTTCTACACCGGCGAGGACATGGACCCCTTCTTCAAGGGCCGCCACCCGCTGGACTTCATGAACCGCAAGGAAGCCTTCCACGTGCTGCGCGGCGGCACGTTCACCTCCCCGCCGACCTGCCTCACCACCTTCTACCGAGGCAAGGACCTCATCACCGACCGGCACATGGAGGTCGGCTTCCGCTGCGTGTACGAGGCGGACGACTGATGCGCCTCACCTCCCTCGGCCACGCCGCCGTCCTTGTCGAGACGGGCCAGGAGCGGATCCTCTTCGACCCGTGGCTGACCCAGCGCCTCGACCGCTTCTGGGAGCACCACCCGCCCCTGGAGGACGACCTCGTCCGCAGGGTCCTCGACGAGGGCGTCGACTGCGTGGTCCTCAGCCACCATCACTTCGACCACCACCACTTCCCCTCCCTCGGCCTCCTCGTGGACGGCGCCGACGTCGACTTCGACGACAGCCCCCGCCAGAGCGCCGGCGTCACCTGCGTCTACCCGGTCGGCCCCGTGCCGCCGACGCTGACCGCCTCCGGCCTCGGCCACCAGGCGATCTCCTGGACGCTGCGCCGCTTCGGCTTCGAGCGGTTGTGCCCGGTGAGGCCCGGTGACACCGTCACCCTCGGCGGGGCGACCTTGCGGACCTTCCCGTCCGCCGTCTCCTTCCCCGAGATGAGCGTGCTCGTCGAGACCGCGGACGCGGCCGTCATGATCTGCGGTGACGCGCTCCTGCACGAGGCGACCGTCGAGGCCTTCCAGCGCGAGGACGCGCCGAAGCTCGACCTCGCGCTCGTTCCCACGCACAGCGTCTCGCCGCCCGGCGTCCTCACCGAGCGCCGCCCGCTCACCGACCCGGAGGGCATCCGCGCCCGCGCCGTCGCCAACTTCGACCGGTACGTGGACTCCCTGCCGGCCGCCCTGACCGTGCCGTCCTCCTTCGGCTGGCGCGTCAGCGGCGACACCGACCGCGACTACGACTGGTGCAACCACACCATGTTCCCGTTCACTCCGGTCGAGGCCCTCGCGCGCCTCACCGAGCGGGGCCGGGCCGGCCTCCTGTGGGGCCCCGGCCAGGTTCTGGAGGTCGGCGGAGGGAAGGCCGTCCTCGTCGACGGGCCGGTCGCCCCCGACGCGTACGACTTCGACGAGGTCTACGCCGCTGTCCGACTCGACCCGAAGACGCCGGTCCCGGCCTTCGACGCCTCCCTCGACCGCTACGGCAGGCAGAACCGGCCCGCCGAGGAGCTGCTCCGCGAACTCCTCGACCTGCTCGTCGCCACCGACTACTGGTACCGGGCACTCGACGACGGCGCCGGACGGCACGTCGTCTCCCTGTACGAGGACAGCGGCGAGGAGACCTCCTACCTCCTCGACCCGGTCGCCGGCCGGGTGACGAAGCTCGGCGCGGGCCCCGCCCGCTCCCACGTCACCCACGCCGAGGGCTGGACCGAGATGGCCGCGAGCACCCTGGAGGCCATGCTCGGCGCCGACCTCCTCTTCGGCAGCTCCTTCGGCCTGTGGGCGAGCGACGGCGTCCTGCTGTCCGCCGTCTTCCACCACCCCTCGTACTACACCCGCCACGTCGAGCGGGAACTCCGGGAGGCGAGCCGGCCGTGAGCGACTTCTCCGAGACCGTGGTCTTCGAGCACGAGAGCGCCTGCCTGCGCGACAACCCGCTGGGCGACCCGCACACACGCCGGGTCGAGGTG
Source organism: Streptomyces sp. NPDC006197 (assembly GCF_040613865.1). Taxonomy (NCBI): domain Bacteria; kingdom Bacillati; phylum Actinomycetota; class Actinomycetes; order Kitasatosporales; family Streptomycetaceae; genus Streptomyces; species Streptomyces sp. NPDC006197. Next base: position 24,347 of record NZ_JBEXSZ010000107.1, read on the forward strand.
CATCTGCCGCCCGGGTACGACGGCGTCCGCCCGTTCCCCGTCGTCTACTGGCTGCCCGGCTTCGGCGCCCACCCCAGCCTCGCCGGCAAGGCCCTCGCCTTCGGAACCACCGTCGCCGACCGGCTCCGCACGGCCATGAGCGACGGCCGGGTGCCACCCGCTCTGCTCGTCGTCCCCGACGGCACCACCTCCTACGGCGGCTCCCAGTACATCGACTCCGCCTCCTCCGGCCGTTACGCCGGATACCTCGCCGAGATCGTCGCGGCGGTCGACCGGCGGTTCGCCACCCGGCCCGAGCCGCGCTGGCGCGCGATCGGCGGCAAGTCCAGCGGTGGTTACGGCGCGCTGATCGCCGGCATGACCTCCGACCTCTTCGGCTCGGTCATCGCCTGCTCGCCCGACGCCGGCTTCGAGCACAGCTACCTGCCGCTCCTGCCGCGCACCCTCGACACCATCCGTGCCGCCGGCGGTATGGACGCGCTGCTCGCCCGCCGCGCCACCGGCCCCGTCGACGTGCCGTTCATGGTCGCCATGAGCATCATCGCCATGGGCATGTGCTACGCCGAGGACCCCTGGACCAGCCCGTCCGACGCGCTGCCCTGCGACCCCGACACCGGTGTCTTCCGCGACGAGGTCTGGCAGCGCTGGCTCACCCACGACCCCGTACGCATGCTGGACGAGCACGCCGAGGCACTCACCCGCCTCGACCACCTCCACCTCAGCGTCGGCGAACGCGACGAGTACGGCATGCACTGGGGCGCCCGTGCCCTGCACGCCGCCCTCGACGCCCACGGCGTCCCGCACCACTACGGGGAGCACGAGGGCGGCCACCACGGCATCGAGCACGTCTTCACCGACGCCCTCGCCGGCCTGCGGCGCGTCTGGTCCGACAGGACGGTCGGCACATGTGCGGTATAGCGGGCTTCGTCAGCCTCGACGGCCGGCGCGACGCCGCCTGGCTCGACGCCCTCGGCCGCACCATGACCGAGGCGATGGCCCACCGCGGCGAGGGCTCCTGCGCCCCGTACGTCTCCGAGTGCGGCACGGTCATGCTGTGCGCCACCCGGCTCGCGATCCGCGACCGCTCCCACGCGGGCGACCAGCCCATGGCCGACCCCACCGGACGGGTCGTCCTCGTCCACAACGGCGAGGTGTACGGCTCGCGTTCGCCGGCACCACCGCTCTGGCCGCGCCGCACCACCTGCGACACCGAGTTCGTCCTTCAGCAGATATGCCGCGAGGACGAGCCCGGCCCGGCGCTGCGGCCCCTCGACGGCATGTTCGCGCTCGCCTGGCACGACACCACCACTGGCCGGGTCGTCCTCGCCCGTGATCACTTCGGCGTCAAGCCGCTCTTCTACGCCCACGTCGACGGCGGCCTGATCTTCGCCTCCGAGCAGGGCGTGCTGCTCCGCACCGGCCTCATCGCGGCCGAGGTGGAGCCCGAGGAGTTCGTGCTGCGCTCCTGGATCCGGATGGACGCGGCCGACGACCACACCTGGCTGCGCGGAGTCCGGTCGCTCCAGCCCGCCGAGTACCTGACCATCGACCGGACGCGGCTGCGTACCCACCGCTACTGGAAACCGGCCTCCGTCGACGATCCCATCGAGGCCGACGAGATCAGGGCGGCCTTCGACCGGGCGATCGAACAGCGCTCCGTCTCCGACGTACCGCGCGCGGCCGTTCTCAGCGGCGGCGTCGACAGCACCGCGATCGTCGCCGGCCTCACCGCGCGGGGCACCCCGCTCGACGCCTATGTGCTCCGCTACCAGGACGGCATCGGCGGCTCCGGCGACGACGTCGCGTACGCCACCGGCGTCGCCGAACGCCTCGGCGTCCCGCTGACGGTCTGCGACCTCGACCAGAACACGGCCGCCGGACTCGTTCCCATCCTGCCCACCCGGCTGATGCGCCCGCTGCTGCACGGTGCCGAACTCGCCATGCACCACCTGTACGGCACGATCGCCGCCGACAAGAACGTGGTCGTCTACTCCGGGCACGGCGCCGACGAGCTCTGGGGCTACCAGGACGGCCGCTACTTCCCCGTCGTCGACCCGTACGCGCCCACCTACATCCACGGCCGGCACTACCTCACCCACCGGCTGCACGCCGACGAACGGCCCGTCTGGGCCCGGCTCGTCACCTGGATGGCCCAGGAGCTCGACGTCGACATGAACGAGGTCGCCGACCGGGTCTGGGCCCGCACGATGGACGAGTACCGGGCCATCAAGACGGCGTCCCCGCTCAAGCGCGGCCGGCACCACCTCATGCGGCGCTTCCTCGTGTACGTCAACGACATGGTCGACGTCACCTCGGCGACCTACACCCTGGAGGACCGGCCCGTCTTCCAGGACGTCACCCTCGCCGAGCTGGCCTTCCGCTGCCCCGAGCACCTGAAGGACTCCAACAAGCCCGGCACCCACAAGGGCCTTCTGAAGGACGCCCTCGGCGACCTGCTGCCGGAGCCCGTGCGGAACCGCCGCAAGCAGGGCTTCCCCAGCCCCGCCGACCCGGGCTACGTCCGTCGGCTGACCGAACTTGCCGAGGACATGGACAGCCCCTTCGGACTGCCGTCCGTCCCGGCCGGAATCCGAGCCGAACTCGGCGTCGGCGAATGGATGTTCCTGGCCTCCACCTCCGCCTGGCTCGGCCACCTCGCGGAGTTCAGAACCGAATCGAGGAGTCATGGTGAGCAGTTCCGTCCCGCACTGGCGCCCGCGGGTCCTGGCGAGCGCGTCCGACCTTGACCCGGTCCCCCCGGTCATCGAGGAGGATCGGGCCCAGGAGTGGTGCCCCTTCGTGCTGTGGCGGCCCACCGTCCTGCCCGAGGGCTGCGACACCTCCGTCGGGACCCTCCGCCGCGAGGCACCCCCCGGCCGCGTCGCGGCCGAGGGCCGCAGCCCCTGGAGCGACGCCAACCCCGCCGGGTACCGCACCGAGATCTCCGGTGGCGGACGGCGGCTGCGCCTGAAGCAGTTCCTGTACGACTGGGCCTTCCCCGCCGCCGACCACCCCTGCCTGTGGGGCAGCGAGACCCGGCCGTACGAGATCGGCGACGGCCGGGTGGCCTGGCTCGGTACCGACTACATGGAGCACCGGGCCGGCAGTGCCCGTCTCGCCGGGACCACCGTCGAACTCTCCGTTCTGGAAGGTGAGTTCACCGACGAAGAGCTGGTCGCCCTCTATGCCGGGCTGCGCCCCGCCGTAGCCGAAGCGGTGCCGCGCGTCCTCGCCACGCCGTTCTCGGAGCTGAGCTACTGGGCCCGGCACCCGGCCGACATGGTCTCGGTGCCCACCGGGCCGTACCACTTCCACCGGCGCGGCAAGGAGCACGAGGGCGACTGGATCCCCTCGGAACGGGTCACCGCCTTCCTCACCGCGCAGGGCGTTCCCGTCACGGTCGGCCCCTTCCGCGCGAACAGCGCCGCCACCTTCGGCGACGGCGACACCGTCCGCGAGCTGGAAGTCGTCTACACCACGCCGACCGGCGACGAGCTGCGCCTCACCGCCCAGAGGACCGGCGGCGGGCGTCTGGAGTTCCCGCCGAAGCGTGACAAGCACCCGGCCGTGGACGAACTCCACACCCTCGCCGACGGCCGCCCGCTCCACCTCGCCCACCTCAGCGCCGTGTACGGCGCCTGCGACGCCTTCTGGCAGCACCCCGACGGCTACGACCTCCGCCTTCTCGGCAGCGCCCGCGCGGGCATGGGCCGCGATCCCTTCCTCGCCCTGGCCGCCGCCCTCGACGCGGAGCTGCACCTGGCGGGCCACGCGGAGGTGCTGGGATGACGGAGGTCCTGGACGCGCCGCCCGAGGCGGGCAGGGCCGTGCTCGACCCCGCCACCGGGCGGGAGACCGCGCGCGTCGCCGACACCGACGCGCACGGCGTCGACCGGGCCGTACGGCGTGCCGAGGCCGCGTTCCTCGACGGCTGGGGAGAGACCGCGCCGGGGGAGCGGTCCGCCCTCCTGCGGGGGCTCGCGGACCTCATCCGGGACGACCTGGAGGAACTCGCCGCCCTGGAGCAGCGCACCACGGGAAAGCCCACCGCCCGCGCCCTCGGCGAGGTCGGCTTCGCCGCCCGGGTCGCCGACTGGTTCGCCGCGGCCGCCCGCCACCCGGTGGGGGAGACCCATCCGGCCGGGCCCGGCATGCGCACCTACACCGACCGGGTGCCCGTCGGCGTCGTCGCCGCCATCGCCCCCGGCAACTACCCTCTGCTGCTTGCCGTATGGAAGATCGCCGCCGCCCTCGCGTACGGCAACACGGTCGTCGTGAAGCCCGCGCCCGAGACGCCGCTCTCGCTGCGCCGGCTCGTCGACCGCGCCGCCGACGGGCTGCTGCCCGAGGGCGTCCTCACCGCCGTGTACGGAGGCGCCGACACCGGCCGGGCGCTCTGCGACCACCCGGCCGTCGGCACGGTCACCTTCACCGGCTCCACGGCCGCGGGCCGCGAGGTCGCGCGCCGCTGCGCCGACGGCCTCAAGCCGGTCTCCCT
>NZ_JBEXSZ010000108.1:0-28796 GCF_040613865.1 Streptomyces sp. NPDC006197
GGCCCGGGGACCGCTCGCACCGACCTGACCGCGCGCGGCACCGGCACCGGCGCCGAGGCGGCCGGCCGCCGAGGACGGGGCACCGCCCTGGCCCGGACGTCCGCCGCCGGGACCACCGGCCGCGCCGGGGCCGCCGGGGAGACGGCCGCCGGGGGCCGAGGCGCCCTGCGGCATCGCGCCCTGACCGCCCGCGCCCGGCTTGGGCATGGGCTTCTTGCCGCCCTGGGCGACGTCGACGGGGAGCATGACGAGCGCGGTGGTGCCGCCCGAGTCGGACGGGCGCAGCTGGATCCGGATGCCGTGTCGCAGGGACAGGCGGCCGACCACGAACAGACCCATGCGGCGGGAGACGGAGACGTCCACGGTGGGCGGCGAGGCGAGCCGCTCGTTGATCGCGGCGAGGTCCTCGGGGGAGAGGCCGATGCCGGTGTCGTGGATCTCGACGAGCACGCGGCCGTCGGGCAGGGCGTGACCGGTGACCCGGACCTTGGTCTGCGGGGAGGAGAACGAGGTGGCGTTCTCGAGCAGCTCGGCGAGGAGGTGCACGAGGTCGTTGACGACGCGGCCGGCGACCTCGGTCGCGGGGACCGCGGCCAGTTCGATGCGCTCGTACTGCTCCACCTCGGAGGCGGCGGCACGGAGGACGTCGACCAGCGGGACCGGACGGGTCCAGCGACGGCCCGGCTCCTCGCCGGCGAGGACGAGGAGGTTCTCGCCGTTCCGGCGCATACGGGTCGCGAGGTGGTCGAGCTTGAACAGCGAGGAGAGCTGGTCCGGGTCGGCCTCGCGGGACTCCAGCTCGGAGATGAGCGAGAGCTGGCGCTGGATGAGGCCCTGGGAACGGCGCGAGAGGTTGGTGAACATCGCGTTGACGTTGCCCCGGAGGAGGGCCTGCTCGGCGGCGAGGCGGACCGCCTCGCGGTGCACGTCGTCGAAGGCCGCGGCCACCTGGCCGATCTCGTCGCGGGAGTGCACACCGACGGACTCGACGGAGGTGTCGACGTCCTGCGGGTCGGACTCGGAGAGCTGCTTGACGAGCTCGGGCAGGCGGTCCTGGGCGACCTTGGTCGCGGTGTCCTGCAGCCGGCGCAGCGAGCGGATCATGGACCGGGCCACGACGAAGGCGCCGATGAGCGAGACGCCGAGGACGAGGAGGATCAGGGCACCGTTGATGATGGCGTCGCGCTGCGACTCCTGCTTCAGCTCACGGGCCATCGTCTCCATGTCGCCGAGCAGACCCGCCTCGATGCGGTTCATGGCGGAGATCTTGGTGCTGTACTCGTCGGTGAAGTTCAGGTAGCCGCGCTTGTTGGGGCTGTCCGGCATCGCGTTGTCCGCGTTCAGCACGCGCTCGGCGTACTTGTTCGCGGCGTTGATCGACGGGTCGCCGCTGTTCAGCGCCTCGGTCCGCTCGGCGGCGTCGCCGCCGGTCGACTCGTAGATCGCCTGGAAGGACTTGAGCTCGACGCCCTCACTGTTGAGGGCGGCCTCGCCGTAGAGGCGGTCGCCCTGCTGGAGCTTGCCGGAGGTCCGGTCGCTCGCGGGAAGCGCGGCCGCGATGATCGCCTGCTGGATGGAGGCGTACTCCTTGGCGGACGAGAACGCGGCGAGCGCGCGGGTCCGCTTGATCATCTCGGGGTTGCTGGTCGCCTGCGCCATGTCCTGGGACAGGCTGAGGAGCGAGCGGATGAGGCGGCTGTACGCCTCGACCGTCACCGAGTGCGAGACGCCCTTCTCGTAGGCGCTGCTCCGAATGGAGTGGAGCTCGGTGACCTGCGAGGCGATCTGGCTGACGTTCTGGCGGATGCTGCGCAGCGCCTCGTCGCCCTCGGTGGCCGGGATGTCCTCGGTGGCCTCCAGGAAGGCCTTGTACTCGCGGTCCGTCTTCCGGCGCGGGTTGGCGACCTGGTAGTCGCTGGCCGGGCGGCCGTTGGCCAGCGGGCCGGCGGACAGGTCGCGCTCGGCCTGCAGGGCCTGGGCCAGGCCCGTGGCCTCTCGGGTCAGCTTGGTGAGCAGCTGCATGTGGTCGAGCTGCTCCATGTCCTGGAGCGAGTCGCTGATGCGGATGCCGCCCAGGGTGGTCGCCGCGACCACGGGGAGGGTGAGGAGCGCGACGAGGCGCGTGGAGATGCGCCAGTTGCGCAGGGCTATTCGGGGGCCGACCTCGTTCTCGGCCCGGGCCTTGGGGGCGGTGGCGGACGGCTCGGCGGACGTGGCCGCGGCGCTCGCGCGCCTGCCGCCCTCACCGCCGTCGCCGGACGGTCCCTGACCCTGGTTCGGGGTGTGCGGGGCCGAGGGACCGCGGTCGGTCCCGGCACGCGGTTCCTGCTCCGCCGGAGCATCCGCTCGGCCCTGGCGGGCCTGGGGAGACCCCGAGCCATCCCTCTTGAAACGTCCCTGCACTAGCGTCGCAACCTCTGGACCAGGCGTCCTTCCGGATGAACGGAGAGGACGGTGTCGGCGTCGATCGGGGTGCGTGGGCACCCCAGGTGGTCGTCGGTGACCGGCGCAGTTCCCCCTTTCCCGCCACTCGGCCGGCGCTGCGTTGCGCCCCTGCGCGCCGGCTTGAAACCCGCGGCGGTGCGTGGAATTCCAGCACAGTGCCGGATCTCCAACAAGGGCCGCGTGTCGTGGCGGGAGGGGCATGACAACGCGTGCACGGTGTGTCACCCCATGTAGAAGATGATCACGGAGGATTCGGACTTTTCCGCCCCAATGGCCGGGCATCCCCGTGTGTCCCAGTCGACATGATCAGGAGCGGAATAGCTCATTCAATGGGGGAATGTCCCTTTCCGTGGTGACCGGGGACGGTCCGTAATGCCCGGAATGTAACGCGTGTGGTGAGCAAACTCACACCCAAATCGATGTCTCAGCCATGCATTCGAAGGGAATCGCATGTTTAGCCTGACGCTTTACACCCCTTCGCGCCCGTACGGGCGCCTCTCCCGGAACAAGGTCTGATCACCGCGATGAAGACGACGACGCTCCGCACCACGGCCAACCCCCGCCGTTCCACCCTCGTCCACCTCTCGGACGCCGCAGAGCTCGGCCGGGGCGCCCAGCCGGAGTACTCGGTGGAGCTGCCCGGCAACACGGCCAACCCGCGCCGCACCATCCTGATGCAGGCCCCCGCCCCCTACGAGCCCCAGCCGTACGCCTCCGCGACGCGCTAGCGCCCCGGGGACGCCAGGGCCCGTCCCCCGGACCGGGCCCGCCCCCGGCTCCCCGCATCGGCGCCGGTGATATCGCCGGTCGGCCGCCCCTCGCCGCGTTAGCCTGGAGCGTCAGACTCCAGCCAGTACCAAGTGAGGGGCGACAGCACTCGTGCGCATCGCCAGATTCTCCATCGACGGCAATGTGGCCTTCGGCGCCGTCGAGGGCGAGGGAACCGTCGAGTCCGGCGGCCTCGTCCTCGACATCATCAAGGGCATCCCGTACACCGACTTCGAGCTCAGCGGCACCAAGGTCCCGCTGAGCAAGGTACGGCTCCTGCCGCCCGTGCTCCCCAACAAGGTCGTGGCCATCGGCCGCAACTACGCCGAGCACGCCGCCGAACTCGGCAACGAGGTCCCCGACGTCCCCGTCGCCTTCTTCAAGCCCACCACCTCGGTGATCGGCCCCGGCGACGCCATCGAGTACCCCTCCTTCTCCAACGAGCTGCACCACGAGGCCGAACTGGCCGTGGTGATCGGCCGCATGTGCCGAGAGGTGCCCCGGGAGCGCGTCAAGGACGTGATCTTCGGCTACACCTGCGCCAACGACGTGACCGCCCGCGACGCCCAGCAGCGCGAGAAGCAGTGGGCCCGCGCCAAGGGCTTCGACACGAGTTGCCCCCTGGGCCCCTGGGTGGAGACCGACCTCGACCCGAGCGACCTGACCGTCCAGGCCACGGTCAACGGCGAACAGCGCCAGCTCGGTCGTACGAGCGACATGATCCGCTCCATCGAGGACCTGGTCGTCCACATCACCGAGGCCATGACGCTGCTCCCCGGCGACGTCATCCTCACCGGCACCCCCGCCGGAGTCGGCCCCCTCAACGTCGGCGACGAGGTCGCCGTCACCATCGAAGGCATCGGCACTCTCACCAATAAGGTGATCAAGCGTGGCTAACGCGAACATCCGCGTCCGTTTCTGTCCCTCGCCGACCGGCAACCCCCACGTGGGCCTGGTCCGCACCGCCCTCTTCAACTGGGCCTTCGCCCGGCACAACCAGGGCACCATGGTCTTCCGCATCGAGGACACCGACGCTGCGCGCGACTCCGAGGAGTCGTACAACCAGCTCCTCGACTCGCTGAAGTGGCTCGGCCTCGACTGGGACGAGGGCCCGGAGGTGGGCGGCCCCCACGAGCCGTACCGCCAGTCGCAGCGGATGGACATCTACAAGGACGTCGCCGACAAGCTGCTCGCCGGCGGCTACGCGTACCACTGCTTCTGCACCGCCGTGGAGCTGGAGGCCCGTCGTGACGCCGCCCGCCTGGCCGGCAAGCCCTCCGGCTACGACGGCACCTGCCGCAACCTGAGCGACGAGCGCATCGAGCGCTACCGCGCCGAGGGCCGCGAGTCGATCGTCCGCTTCAAGATGCCGGACGAGCCGATCACCTTCACCGACCTGGTCCGCGGCGAGCTCACCTTCACCCCGGACAACGTCCCGGACTACGGCATCCTCCGGGCCAACGGCGCCCCGCTCTACACCCTGGTCAACCCGGTCGACGACGCCCTGATGGAGATCACCCACGTCCTGCGCGGCGAGGACCTGCTCTCCTCCACCCCGCGCCAGATCGCGCTCTACAAGGCGCTGATCGAGCTGGGCGTCGCCAAGGAGATCCCCTCCTTCGGCCACCTGCCGTACGTGATGGGCGAGGGCAACAAGAAGCTCTCCAAGCGCGACCCGCAGGCCTCCCTCAACCTCTACCGGGAGCGCGGCTTCCTCCCCTCGGGCCTGCTGAACTACCTGTCGCTCCTCGGCTGGTCCTTCTCGGCCGACCGGGACCTCTTCACCGTCCCCGAGATGGTCGAGAAGTTCGACATCGCCGACGTCAACGCCAACCCGGCGCGCTTCGACCTCAAGAAGGCCGAGTCGATCAACGCCGACCACATCCGGATGCTGAACGTGAAGGCCTTCGCCGAGGCCTGCGAGCCCTGGCTCCGGGCCCCGCACGCCCCCTGGGCGCCGGAGGACTTCGACCAGGCCGCCTGGGAGGCCATCGCGCCGCACGCCCAGACCCGCCTGACCGTCCTCTCGGACATCACCGCCAACGTGGACTTCCTCTTCCTGCCCGAGCCGGTCTTCGACCAGCCCTCGTGGGACAAGGCCATGAAGGGCGAGCCCGCGGCCCTGCTCACCACGGCCCGCGAGAAGCTCGAAGCGGCCGACTGGAGCGACCCCGAGTCCCTCAAGAACGCCGTCCTGGCCGCCGGCGAGGCCCACGGCCTCAAGCTCGGCAAGGCGCAGGCCCCGGTCCGCGTCGCCGTCACCGGCCGCACGGTCGGCCTGCCGCTCTTCGAGTCCCTGGAGATCCTGGGCAAGGAGAAGACCCTGGCCCGCATCGACGCGACCCTGGCGAAGCTCGCCGGCTGATCCGCGCCGTACGACTACGCACCGGTACCCCCGTCCCGCGCCCGCGGGCGGGGGTACCGTCGTCTCCATGGCCATCCGCGCGGTGCTCTGGGACATCGACGACACGATCTTCGACTACGCGAGCGCGGACCGGACCGGGATGCGGGCGCATCTCGCCGCCGAAGGGCTGCTGGACGCCTGGGGTTCCGTCGAGGAGGCCCTGCGGCGCTGGAAGGAGCTCACGGAGCTGCACTGGCGCCGGTTCGAGGCCGAGGGCGGGGACTTCCGGGACCAGCGGCGCGGCCGGGTGCGGGACTTCCTCGGGCGGCCGGCGCTCACCGCCGCCGAGGCCGACGACTGGTTCGACCGGTACGTGGTCCACTACGAGGCCGCCTGGGAGCTCTTCCCCGACACCGTGCCCGTCCTCGACCTGCTGGCCCGGGACTACCGCCACGGAGTGCTGTCCAACTCCAGCATCCACAACCAGGAGCACAAGCTCCGGACGCTGGGCGTACGGGACCGCTTCGAGGCCGTGGTGTGCGCAGCCGAGCTGGGGGTGGCCAAGCCGGCCCCGGAGGCCTTCCACGCCGCCTGCACCGCCCTTGACCTGCGCCCCCACCAGGTGGCGTACGTCGGGGACCAGCCGGACATCGATGCCCGGGGCGCCGTGGAGGCGGGCCTGAGGGGGATCTGGCTGGACCGCGCGGGGACCGGCGGGAGACCCGAGCTGACCCGGATCACCGACCTCCGTCAGCTGCCCGCGCTGCTGCGTGCGGATACGCGTTTTGGAGCACCGTCCACCTTCGGGTAATGTTCTTTCTGCGCCGAGGGGAACGGGCCGAAAGGCCGGAAAGCCCCGGAAGCGCAAGCCGAGCGGGATCCCTTCTCGAAGTGATCAAGTTCCGGTGGCCTATGGTGTAATTGGCAGCACGACTGATTCTGGTTCAGTTAGTCTTGGTTCGAGTCCAGGTAGGCCAGCTCGCAGAGCTCATCTGCACCTGTGGATGGCATCCACAAGCCCCCGTTGTGTAGCGGCCTAGCACGCCGCCCTCTCAAGGCGGTAGCGCCGGTTCGAATCCGGTCGGGGGTACAGATCCTTCCCGCGTGATCACCTGGGTAGCTCCCTGTGATCTCGATGCAGGATCGCTAGGGCCCCCGTTGTGTAGCGGCCTAGCACGCCGCCCTCTCAAGGCGGTAGCGCCGGTTCGAATCCGGTCGGGGGTACCAACTGGTCTAAACCACCAGTGGCCTATGGTGTAATTGGCAGCACGACTGATTCTGGTTCAGTTAGTCTTGGTTCGAGTCCAGGTAGGCCAGCGCAGTAAATCCAGGCGATCCGTCGCGTGGACGCAAGATCTTGCCCCCGTTGTGTAGCGGCCTAGCACGCCGCCCTCTCAAGGCGGTAGCGCCGGTTCGAATCCGGTCGGGGGTACAAGACGAAGAAGCCCTTCCCTTCGGGGGAGGGCTTCTTCGCTGTTCGGCATCGCGCGCACAACTCCGGCCCACCGCTGCGGCGTTGGAGCGGTGGGCCGGAAACGTACAGGTGAAGAGGGAAGATCAGCCGTTGCGGCGGAGCGCCTCGGAGAGACGGGCGGCGGCGTCGATGACCGCCTGGGCGTGCATACGGCCCGGGTGGCGCGTCAGACGCTCGATGGGACCCGAGACCGAGACGGCGGCCACCACGCGGTTCGAGGGGCCGCGTACGGGCGCGGAGACGGACGCCACGCCCGGCTCCCGCTCGCCGATCGACTGGGCCCAGCCGCGGCGCCGTACGCCCGACAGGGCCGTCGCCGTGAAGCGGGCGCCCTGGAGGCCGCGGTGCAGCCGCTCGGGCTCCTCCCAGGCCATCAGGATCTGCGCGGACGAGCCGGCCTTCATGGTCAGCGTCGAGCCGACCGGGACGGTGTCCCGCAGACCCGAGAGCCGCTCGGCCGCCGCCACGCAGATGCGCATGTCGCCCTGGCGCCGGTAGAGCTGGGCGCTCTCGCCGGTGACGTCGCGCAGATGCGTCAGAACGGGGCCCGCGGTCGCGAGCAGGCGGTCCTCGCCGGCCGCGGCGGCGAGCTCCGCCAGGCGCGGTCCGAGGATGAACCGGCCCTGCATGTCGCGCGCCACCATCCGGTGGTGTTCCAGTGCCACGGCGAGACGATGTGCCGTGGGTCGTGCGAGTCCCGTCGCCGCGACCAGTCCTGCGAGGGTGGCCGGACCGGACTCCAGGGCGCTCAGGACAAGGGCTGCCTTGTCGAGAACGCCTACGCCGCTAGAGTTGTCCATGCAACGATATTCGCGTCTCACTCTGTGAAACGCAAGTTCAATTTTTCTCGGAACCTGTGACCCTGGTGATGCGGCCGCACAACGGCCCGCGAAACGGGTCTCTAGTTGTGTCGGCGTAGACGTCGGCCGGAGGGAAAGCGATGGGTAGGACACTCGCGGAGAAGGTCTGGGACGACCACGTCGTCCGGCGCGCCGAGGGCGAGCCCGACCTCCTCTTCATCGATCTGCACCTGCTGCACGAGGTGACCAGCCCCCAGGCCTTCGACGGTCTCCGGCAGAACGGCCGGCAGGTGCGGCGCCTCGACCTCACCATCGCCACCGAGGACCACAACACTCCGACCCTCGACATCGACAAGCCGATCGCCGACCCGGTCTCCCGCGCCCAGCTGGAGACCCTCCGCAAGAACTGTGCCGAATTCGGCGTCCGGCTGCACCCGCTCGGCGACGTCGAGCAGGGCGTCGTCCACGTCGTGGGCCCCCAGCTGGGCCTGACCCAGCCCGGCACCACCGTGGTCTGCGGCGACTCGCACACCTCCACGCACGGCGCCTTCGGCGCGCTGGCCTTCGGCATCGGCACCAGCCAGGTGGAGCACGTGCTCGCCACCCAGACGCTGCCGCTGGCCCGCCCCAAGACCATGGCGATCACGGTCGACGGCGAGCTGCCCGAGGACGTCACCGCCAAGGACCTGATCCTGGCGATCATCGCGAAGATCGGCACCGGCGGCGGCCAGGGCTACATCCTGGAGTACCGCGGCTCCGCCATCGAGAAGCTCTCGATGGAGGCCCGGATGACCATCTGCAACATGTCGATCGAGGCCGGCGCCCGCGCGGGCATGATCGCCCCCGACGAGACCACCTTCGCCTACCTGAAGGGCCGCGCCCATGCCCCCGAGGGCGAGGACTGGGACGCCGCCGTCGCGTACTGGAAGACCCTGAAGTCCGACGAGGACGCGGTCTTCGACGCCGAGGTCGTCATCGACGCCGCCGCGCTGGCGCCGTTCGTCACCTGGGGCACCAACCCGGGCCAGGGCGCGCCGCTTTCGGCGAACGTCCCCGACCCGGCTTCGTACGAAGACGCTTCGGAGCGCCTCGCCGCCGAAAAGGCCCTGGAGTACATGGGGTTGACCGCCGGGCAGCCGCTGCGCGACATCAAGGTCGACACCGTCTTCGTAGGCTCCTGCACCAACGGCCGCATCGAGGACCTGCGCAACGCGGCCTCCCTCCTGGAGGGCCGCAAGGTCGCCGACGGCGTCCGCATGCTGGTCGTCCCCGGCTCGGTCCGGGTCGCCCTGCAGGCCGTCGAGGAGGGCCTGGACAAGGTCTTCAAGGAGGCCGGCGCCGAATGGCGGCACGCGGGCTGCTCGATGTGCCTGGGCATGAACCCCGACCAACTGGCCCCCGGTGAGCGCTCCGCGTCCACCTCCAACCGCAACTTCGAGGGCCGGCAGGGCAAGGGCGGCCGCACCCACCTGGTCTCCCCCCAGGTCGCCGCCGCCACCGCCGTCCTGGGCCACCTGGCCTCCCCGGCCGATCTGTCCGACGTCGCCACCACCGCGGGGGTCTGAGGAACCATGGAAGCTTTCACCACGCACACCGGCCGGGCCGTCCCGCTGCGCCGCAGCAACGTCGACACCGACCAGATCATCCCGGCGCACTGGCTGAAGAAGGTCACCCGCGACGGCTTCGAGGACGGCCTCTTCGAGGCCTGGCGCAAGGACTCCGAGTTCGTCCTCAACCGCCCCGAGCGGCAGGGCGCCACGGTCCTGGTCGCCGGCCCCGACTTCGGCACCGGCTCCTCCCGCGAGCACGCCGTCTGGGCGCTCCAGAACTACGGCTTCCAGGCGGTCATCTCCTCCCGCTTCGCCGACATCTTCCGCGGCAACTCGCTGAAGAACGGCCTGCTGACCGTCGTCCTCCCGCAGGAGACGGTGGACGCCCTCTGGGAGCTGACCGAGGCCGACCCGACCGCCGAGGTCACCGTCGACCTGGAGGCCCGCAAGGTCCTGGCCGCCGGGATCGAGGCCGACTTCGAGCTCGACGAGAACGCCCGCTGGCGACTGCTCAACGGCCTCGACGACATCAGCCTCACCCTTCAGAACGAAGCGGACATCGCTGCCTACGAGGCTGCTCGACCGGCCTTCAAGCCCCGTACAATTACGGTCTGAGCAGCGCTTTTCCAAGACTGCGCCCCCCACCGACCGGTGGGGGGCGCAGTCGCTTGTTGAGACCCCGTCGGGCGACAACTCGCCCTAGATGGCACAATCTGTGCATGGAACGCGACAGCCAACTCGAGCTCTACGAGGCAGTCGCCGCCCGATTGAAGGAAGCGCACACAAGGGTGCGCTCACTGCAAGTCCCGGAGGGCGTAAGGATGGCGCTGTCCCGGAAGCTGCTGGTCGTCACGGCAGCGGCGAAGCACGATCTCAAGGACGCGGCCACGCGTCTCGACCGGTTGATGAAGGACCTCGATGAGGGCCGATTCCCAGAGGACGACTGACACCAGGAACTCCGCAACGGAACTTCCGCGTTGCGGCACTAGGGTGATTAGACCGTTTCGTGTTTGATTTGCGGTATATACATGCCTAACGTGCGAAAAAGCTTGAACACTTTCGTTCTGGCAATGTCTCCGAAGGGGAAGACGTGAACAAGGCGCAGCTCGTAGAAGCGATTGCCGACAAGATGGGCGGTCGTCAGCAGGCCGCCGAAGCCGTCGACCACGTGCTCGACGCCATCGTGCGTGCCGTGGTGGCCGGTGACCGGGTCTCGGTCACCGGTTTCGGCTCGTTCGAGAAGGTCGACCGGCCGGCCCGCTACGCCCGCAACCCGCAGACGGGTGAGCGCGTCCGGGTCAAGAAGACCTCCGTCCCGCGCTTCCGTGCAGGTCAGGGCTTCAAGGACCTGGTCAGCGGCTCGAAGAAGCTCCCCAAGGGCGGCGAGGTCTCCGTCAAGAAGGCCCCCAAGGGCAGCCTCACCGGTGGCGCCTCCGCGACCGTGAAGAAGGCCGCCGCCAAGAAGGCCACCACCGCCAAGAAGGCCGCCGCGAAGAAGGCGACCCCGGCGAAGAAGGCCACCACGGCCGCGACGAAGAAGACCACCGCCGCCGCCAAGAAGACCACCACGGCCGCCACCGCGAAGAAGGCGACGCCCGCGAAGAAGACCACGACGGGCGCGGCGAAGAAGACCACCGCCGCCGCCAAGAAGACCACCACGGCCGCCACCGCGAAGAAGGCGACCAAGGCCACCGCCAAGAAGACCGCGCCGGCCGCGAAGAAGGCCACGGCGACGAAGGCGCCCGCCAAGAAGACGACGGCGCGCAAGACGACCGCCAAGAAGACCGCCGCCAAGAAGTAGGACGCGCGGTACCGACCCGCCGGGCCGGGCTCCCCTCCGGGAGCCCGGCCCGCGGCGCGTCCGAACGCCCGATCAGGCGTCCCGGAAGGTCTGGTCAAGCGTCCCGGAAGGTCTGATCGGGCGTCTCAGAAGGTCTGCAGCGTCACCAGGGTGATCCGGAGCCCCGCGCCCGACGTGCCGGGCTCGGCCTCGATCCGCACCCGCTGCCCCGGCCGCAGCAACCGCAGCCCGCCCGCCTCGAAGGCCTCCGCCCCGAACTCCACGGGGGTGCCGTCGTCGAGCAGCACACTGCCGCTGCGGGTCTCGGGGTCGTACATGAACGCGGTCGCCTGCATGGACCGCAGCCTATCCGGCCGCCATCGCCCACCGGGCGGCCGTCCGCGGACCGAGCCCCAGCGCCAGCGCCGCCGCCAGATCCTCCCCGGTGTCCACGTCCCGGCGTACGGAATCCACCCCGGCGAGCCGGATTTCGGCCGCCCCCGAAGACAAATGCCGCAGCCTCGACGCGCCCCCGAATGCCGGTTCCAATTCCGCCCCCGGCGCCGCCGAGAGGAATGTCGTACCTATTTCGGCGGCATCCGCGAGAAATGCCCTCGGAAAATTTCCGGCCGCGTCCAGGACCCGGGTCAGCTCCGCGGGCCGCAGCGCCGGGAGGTCCGCGTTGAGCGCCGCCACGCGCGCGTGCGGCCGCCCGGAACGCACGGCCCGCGCCCCGTGCGCCAGCGCCGCGTTGAGCCCCGCCGCCGGAAAGTCCGGCACGATCCGGGCCCCCAGCGCCGCGAGCGCCGCGCCGGCCACCGGATCGTCCGTGACGACCGCCACATCCCGCACGCGCGCGCAGTTCAGCACCGCCTCCACGGTGTCCTCGGCGAACGCCAGCGCGAGCCGGGGACGCAGCCACGCGCCCGCCGCGGCCGCCAGCCTGCTCTTGGCCAGGGCGAGGGGCTTCAGGGGGACGACCAGGGACCAGCCGTCGTCGGCGCCGGTGCGCATCGGGGGCAGCGTCTTCATCGGGGCCATTCTGTCCCGCCCACGCGGTCCACCGGAGGTCCCGGGGCGTACGGTGTCACTCGACAGACCAGGAGCATGGGGCGACACTTGACCCCCTGCCAGCCAGTCCCGGAGAAAGGTGTCCGAGTGCCCCGCCGCAGAATCGGCTTCTGGTACCGCCTCGCGGCGGTCATCGCCAAACCCCCCCTGGTGGTTCTGTTCAAGCGGGACTGGCGCGGTATGGAGCACATTCCGGCCGACGGCGGTTTCATCACCGCGGTCAACCACAACTCCTACCTGGACCCGCTGTCCTACGCGCACTACCAGTACAACACCGGCCGGGTCCCGCGCTTCCTCGCCAAGGCCGGACTCTTCAAGGGCGGCTTCGTCGCCATGATGCTCCGCAACACCGGCCAGATCCCCGTCTACCGCGAGACGACCAACGCGCTCGACGCCTTCCGCGCCGCCGTCGACGCCATCGAGCGCGGCGAGTGCGTCGCCTTCTACCCGGAGGGCACCCTCACCCGCGACCCCGAGATGTGGCCCATGGCCGGCAAGACCGGCGCCGCCCGCGTCGCGCTGATGACCCGGGTCCCCGTCATCCCGGTGGCCCAGTGGGGCGCCAACCTCGCGATGCCGCCGTACGCCAAGGAGAACAAGCTCCGCCTGTTCCCCCGCAAGACGCTGATCGTGCAGGCGGGACCGCCCGTCGACCTCTCCCGCTTCGACGGCCTGGAGCCGACGCCCGAGGTCCTGCGCGAGGCCACCGAGGTCATCATGGCCGCCATCACCGCCCTCCTGGAGGAGGTCCGCGGCGAGAAGGCGCCCGCCGAGCCGTACGACCACCGCAAGGCCCGCCTGGAGCAGCGCCGCAAGGCCGCCGAGGCCGCCGGGGAGGGCACCAAGTGACCAAGGCAGCCGTCTTCGGCAACGGATCCTGGGGCACCGCCTTCGCCATGGTGCTCGCCGACGCGGGCTGCGAGGTGAGCCTCTGGGGCCGCCGCGCCGAACTCGCCAAGGAGATCAACGCCGGCCGGGTCAACCCCGACTACCTGCCGGGCGTCGAACTCCCGCGGGGCATCACGGCCACCGCGGACCCGGCCGAGGCCGCCGCGGACGCCGACTTCACCGTCCTCGTCGTCCCCTCCCAGACCCTGCGCGGCAACCTCGCCGCCTGGCGGCCGGTGCTCGCCCCCGACACCGTCCTCGTCTCCCTGATGAAGGGCGTCGAACTCGGCACCGCCAAGCGGATGAGCGAGGTGATCACCGAGGTCGCCGACGTGCCCGCCGACCGCGTGGCCGTCCTCACCGGCCCCAACCTGGCCAAGGAGATCGCCGCCCGGCAGCCCGCCGCCGCCGTCGTCGCCTGCTCCGACGAGACGGTCGCCCAGCGACTCCAGACCGCCTGCATGACCCCGTACTTCCGCCCGTACACCAACACCGACGTGGTGGGCTGCGAACTCGGCGGCGCCGTCAAGAACGTCATCGGCCTCGCCGTCGGCATCGCCAACGGCATGGGCCTCGGCGACAACTCCAAGGCCACGCTCATCACCCGCGGCCTCGCCGAGACCACCCGCCTCGGCCTCGCCATGGGCGCCGACCCGCTCACCTTCTCCGGCCTCGCGGGCCTCGGCGACCTCGTCGCCACCTGCTCCTCGCCGCTCTCCCGGAACAACACCTTCGGCACCAACCTCGGCCGGGGAATGACCCTCCAGGAGACCATCGCGGCCACCAAGCAGACCGCCGAGGGCGTCAAGTCCTGCGAGTCCGTGCTCGATCTGGCCCGCCGCCACGGCGTCGACATGCCCATCACCGAGACCGTCGTCTCGATCGTCCACGACGGAAAGCCGCCCGTCGTCGCCCTCAAGGAGCTCATGTCGCGCTCGGCCAAGCCCGAACGCCGCTGAGCCCGGCCGTGTGAGCCGTACGCGCGCGTGCGAGCGGGGCGCTCAGCAGTTCGGGAGCCGCAAGGTACGCTCATCGCGATATGAGCGAGAACACCCAGAGCCCCCGCAAGCCGCGCGTGGCCGTCGTCTTCGGCGGCCGCAGCTCCGAGCACGCCATCTCCGTCGTCACGGCGGGCGCCGTCCTGAGCGCCATCGACCGGGACAAGTACGACGTGCTGCCCATCGGCATCACGACGGACGGGCGCTGGGCGCTCACCGCCGACGCCCCCGAGCGGATGGCCATCACCGACCGGAAGCTGCCCGACGTCGCCGAACTGGCCGAGTCCGAGGAGGGCGGCGTCGTCCTCTCCGTCGACCCCGCCAACCGCGAGGTCGTCCTCACCGAGCCGGGACAGGTCCCCAAGGCCCTCGGCGAGGTCGACGTGGTCTTCCCCGTGCTCCACGGCCCCTACGGCGAGGACGGCACCCTCCAGGGCCTCCTGGAGCTCTCCGGCGTCCCCTACGTCGGCGCGGGCGTCCTCGCCTCCGCCGTCGGCCAGGACAAGGAGTACATGAAGCGGGTCTTCGTCTCCTTCGGCCTCCCCGTCGGCCCGTACGAGGTCATCCGGCCGCGCGAGTGGGAGCAGAGCCCCGCCGCCGCCCGCAAGAAGATCGTCGAGTTCGCCGCCGAGCACGGCTGGCCGCTCTTCGTGAAGCCGGCCCGCGGCGGCTCCTCCATGGGCATCACCAAGGTCGACGACCTCTCCGGCCTGGACGGGGCCATCGAGGAGGCCCGCCGCCACGACCCCAAGATCCTCGTCGAGTCGCTGCTGCGCGGCCGCGAGATCGAGTGCGGCGTCCTGGAGTTCGAGGACGGCCCGCGCGCCAGCGTCCCGGCCGAGATCCCGCCGGTCACCGACCACGACTTCTACGACTTCGAGGCCAAGTACATCGACTCGGCCTCCGGCATCGTGCCCGCCCCCATCGGGGACGAGGCCACCGCCGAGGTCCAGCGCCTCGCCGTCGCCGCCTACGAGGCCGTGTCCTGCGAGGGCCTGGTCCGCGCCGACTTCTTCCTCACCGAGGACGGCGACTTCGTCATCAACGAGATCAACACCATGCCGGGCTTCACGCCCATCTCCATGTACCCGCGCATGTGGCAGGAGAGCGGCGTGAGCTACCCCGAGCTCGTCGACCGGCTCGTCCAGGCCGCGCTGACCCGCTCCACGGGCCTGCGCTAGACGAACCGGGGCCGGGGGTGCCGGGGCGCGGTCACCCGCACGCCGGCTCCAGGGCGCACGGGACGGTCCGCTCCACGGGTCCCGCGAGATCCGTGAGCGGGCCGACGTCGTGCGCGTACCGCTCGTCCAGCGTCACCTCGACGTACGTCCTGCGGTACACCGAGGTGAAACGGGGCCCGTCGCCCTCGCGCTGCTCCAGCATCCAGCGCACGCCGTTCGCGGAGACGCCCTGCGACTTCGGGTCGCTCATCTTTTCGGGCCGGGGGACCCCGCAGCGCAGTACGATCGCACCGTCACCCCACCCGGCGGTCAACTCGGAGCCGGGCTCCGGGTCACTCCGCGCCAGACCCGCCACGGTGTCGGGAAGCTCCTTCGCCAGCGCCTGGCAGAAGGCGGCCTCCTCCGCCGGCGGGCTCGGGACCACGACGGACGCCGCGGCGTCCGGTGAGGAACAGCCGGCGGCGGCCGACAGCAGGACGGCGGCCGCGACGGCGGCGGGCAGGCCGAAGGGCCGGTGGGAAGACGTCACCGGCCAAGCGTAGACGGGGGCTACAGATGAACGACCGGGCAGGTGAGGGTGCGCGTGATGCCGTCCACTTGCTGGACCTTGGCGACCACCATGCGGCCCAGCTCGTCGACGGTGTCCGCCTGCGCGCGCACGATCACGTCGTACGGTCCTGTGACGTCTTCTGCCTGGATGACCCCCGGGATCTTGGAGATGGTGTCGGCGACGGTCGACGCCTTGCCCACCTCGGTCTGGATGAGGATGTACGCCTGAACCACGGAACCTCCAGGGCGACCACGAGGATCTTGTGGGAGAAAGGGACGCCACGGTACCGCGTCGCCGCGGGCCACGGGGAGACCCGCGCGTCCGGAGGCGCTCGGGGTGTGGCGTACGCAGGACAGAAGTTGACGGTCTACTTGACGGTACCCAGCACGGTGACGGCCCGCGACCCACGGCGCGCCCAGACGCGCCCCCGCCCGCCGGCCGGCACGAAGACACGAGGTGAGACGCGGTGAAGGGCACAGTAGGAGAGCTGGGAGAGTTCGGGCTCATCAGAGAGCTCACGTCCCGGCTCACCTCCACCCCGGCGGTACGGATCGGGCCCGGCGACGACGCCGCGGTCGTCTCCGCCCCCGACCGGCGCGTGGTGGCCAGCACGGACATCCTGCTCGAAGGACGTCACTTCCGCCGCGACTGGTCGACGGCCTACGACGTCGGCCGCAAGGCCGCCGCGCAGAACCTCGCCGACATCGCCGCCATGGGCGCGGTCCCCACCGCGCTCCTCCTCGGCCTCGTCGTCCCCGCCGAACTCCCCGTCACCTGGCCCACGGAACTCATGGACGGGCTGCGCGACGAATGTCAGGTCGCGGGCGCCGCGGTGGTCGGCGGCGACGTCGTCCGCGGCGACACGATCATGGTCTCCATCACCGCCCTCGGTGACCTCCGCAACCACGACCCGGTCACCCGCGGCGGCGCCCAGCCCGGCGACGTCGTCGCCTACACCGGCTGGCTCGGCTGGTCCGCCGCCGGATACGCGGTCCTCTCCCGCGGCTTCCGCTCCCCGCGCGCCTTCGTCGAGGCCCACCGCAGGCCCGAACCGCCGTACCACGCGGGACCGGCCGCCGCCGGGCTCGGCGCCACCGCCATGTGCGACGTCAGCGACGGCCTCATCGCCGACCTCGGGCACATCGCCGAGGCCAGCAAGGTCCGCATCGACCTGCGCTCGGGACTCATCGACATCCCGACCCAGATGAACGACATCGGCCAGGCCGTCGGCGTCGATCCCATGCAGTGGGTGCTCACCGGGGGAGAGGACCACGCCATCGTGGCCACCTTCCCGCCGGACGTGAAGCTGCCCGCCCGCTGGAAGGTCATCGGAGAGGTCCTCCACCCCTCGGCGCTGCCGCAGGTCACCGTGGACGGCGCGCCCTGGCACAGCGTGGGCGGCTGGGACCACTTCGGAGAGACGGAGTGAATCCCCCCCTGGTCCTCACCGTCGCCGGATCCGACTCCGGCGGCGGTGCCGGCATCCAGGCCGACCTGAAGACGATGCTCGCGCTCGGCGTCCACGGCATGAGCGTGCTCACCGCCGTCACCGCCCAGAACTCCCGGGGCGTCCAGGGCGTCTGGGAGCTCCCCGTGGAGGCCGTGCGCGCCCAGTACCGGGCCGTCGTCGACGACATCGGCGTCCAGGCCGTGAAGACCGGCATGCTCGCCTCCGCCGCACTCGTGGAGACCGTCGCCGAACTCCTCGCGGACACCGGCGCCCCCGTCGTCGTCGACCCGGTCGGCGTCTCCAAGCACGGCGACCCGCTGCTCGCGGAGACCGCGCTCGACTCCGTACGCCGACGGCTGCTGCCCGGGGCGACCGTCGCCACGCCGAACCTGGACGAGGTGGCGCAGCTCACGGGCGTGCACGTCGTGTACGAGAGCGACATGCGGACCGCGGCCGAGGCGGTCCTGTCGTACGGACCGCGCTGGGTCCTGATCAAGGGCGGGCACCTGCCCACCGGTCGGGAGGCCGTGGACCTGCTCACGGACGGCACCGAGGAGCACTGGCTGCGCGCCCCGCGCCACGACAACCGGCACACCCACGGGACGGGCTGCACGCTCGCCTCGGCGATCGCCTCCGGGCTCGCCAAGGGCCTGGCGGTGCCGGAGGCGGTGCGGCAGGCGAAGGAGTACGTGACGGGGGCCATCGCCGACGGCTTCGCCCTGGGCGCGGGCATCGGGCCGGTCGACCACGGCTGGCGCTTCCGGGCCTGAGGGGTCCTACCGGTCTCCGGGCATGTTTCCGGGCATGGCAAGAGGCCGGTCCACCGAGGTGGACCGGCCTCTCAAGGCAACCGCAGGGGCTGCGCTACGACGGAACGTCGCAATTAGCGCGAGACCTTGCCGGCCTTGATGCACGAGGTGCAGACGTTGAGCCGCTTCGGCGTCCGACCGACCACGGCACGCACGCGCTGGATGTTCGGGTTCCAGCGACGGGACGTACGGCGGTGCGAGTGCGAAATGTTGTTGCCGAAGCCCGGCCCCTTGCCGCAGACGTCGCAGTTGGCAGCCACGGGTCACTCCAAAGACTTCAGATTTACAGTGAAATCCGGCGCACCGGAATCAGGAGTCTGAAGTGGCTTGCCGGGGAACGGCCCGGTTTGAACCGGGCAACCGAAGCAGCATACAACGCCTGCCTCGGTGGAACGAAACTACCACGGTCTCCGCGGACCTCGCCCCGGGCCCAGGTCACGAGCGGGCCACCCCGGGTCTACCCTGCGGTGAGCTCACCGCCGAAGGAGGACCCCCCGTTGTCGCGAGCCCTTCAGCCTGACGAGGAGCTCGTCGAGCTCGACGCCGAAGCGGTCCGGACCTGGTGCGCACGGGCCCTCGACGCCCTCGGACGGGAGCGCGAGGAGATCGACGCGATCAACGTCTACCCGGTCGCGGACGGGGACACCGGCACCAACCTGTACCTGACGGCCGAGGCCGCCTGCCAGGCCGTCGAAGCCGTCTTCGCCGCCTCCGCCCCCGACACCGCCGAGACCGTACGGGCCATGGCCCACGGCGCCCTGCTCGGCGCCCGGGGCAACTCCGGCACCATCCTCGCCCAGCTCCTGCGCGGCATGGCCGCCGTCCTCGCCGAAGGACGTGACGGTGATCACCTCGCCCGCGCCCTGGCCGAGGCGGCCGCCGCCGCCCGGCAGGCCGTCGCCCACCCCGTGGAGGGCACCGTCCTCACCGTGGCCGCGGCGGCCGCCGCGGGCTGCGCGGGCGGCGGCACCCTCCTGGAGGTCGCCACCCGGGCCCACGACGGGGCCAGGACCGCCCTGGAGGCGACCCCCGGCCAGCTCGCCGTCCTCGGCCGGGCCGGGGTCGTGGACGCCGGCGGACGCGGCCTGGTCGCCGTCCTCGGAGCGCTCGTCGAGACCGTGGGCGGCCGGACGCCGGACCCCGCGGAGACCGCGACGAGCGGGGTGCGGATCCTCGGGGACGTACGGGCCGTACCGGCCGCCCATGCCCTGACCTGCGACGGCGAGGCCGGGCCCGCCTACGAGGTGATCTACCTCCTGGAGGCCGAGGACGCCGCCGTGGAGCTGCTGCGGGCCCGGCTCGACGCCCTCGGCGACTCCCTCGTCGTCGTCGGCGGCGACGGGCTGTGGAACGTCCACGTCCACGTCGACGACGCGGGCGCCGCCGTCGAGGCCGGCGTCGAGGCCGGCCGGCCCCACCGCATCCGCATCACCCACTTCGCGGCCGACGCGGCGGCCGCGAAGCCGACCGGCGCCGGACGCGCGGAACGCGCCCAGCGCGCCGTCGTCGCCGTCGTCCCCGGCGAGGGCCTCGCCGGACTCTGCGCCGAGGCCGGCGCCACCACCGTCCGCAGCAGGCCCGGCGAACCGCCCGCCGACGACGAACTCCTGGAGGCGATCCGACGGGCCCACGCGCGCGAGGTCGTCCTCCTGCCCAACGACACCGAACTGCGCCAGACCGCGGCCGCCGCCGCCGAACGAGCCAGGGCCGAGGGCATCCGCGTCGCCCTCATCCCGACCCGGGCCGCCGTCCAGGGCATCGCCGCCCTCGCCGTCCACGAACCCGACCGGCGCTTCGACGAGGACGTCGTCGCCATGACGGCCGCCGCCGGAGCCACCCGCTACGCCGAACTCGCCGTCGCCGAACGCCGCTCCTTCACCTCGGCCGGCGTCTGCCAGGCCGGCGACGTCCTCGGCCTCATCGAGGGCGACGTCGCCGTCATCGGCAAGGACCTGACCGAGACCGCCCGCACCGTCCTGGACCGCATGCTCTCGGCCGGCGGCGAACTCGTCACCCTCGTCGTCGCCGACGACACCCCGCCCGGACTCGCCCCCGACCTGGAGGGCCACGTCCGGCGCGGCTACCTGGCCGTCGACACCACCACGTACCACGCGGGCGCGGGGGCACCGCCCCTGCTCATCGGAGTGGAATAGGCCCCGAACCCGACGGTCGTCCACAGGCTTCGGCACGACTGTCGGTCCCGTGGTCTTCAATGGAGGACGTGCCCGCGCTCGACGAACCACTCAAGAAGGCCCTCGGCCCCGCCACCGCCAAGGTCATGGCCGAGGCGCTCGACCTGCACACGGTCGGGGACCTCCTCCACCACTACCCCCGCCGGTACGCCGAGCGCGGGGAGCTGACCACCCTCTCCGACCTCCCGCTCGACGAGCACGTCACGGTGGTCGCACAGGTCGCCGACGCCCGGGTGCTGACCTTCAACGGCTCCAAGGGGCGCGGCCAGCGCCTCGAGGTGACCATCACCGACGGCAGCGGCCGGGTGCAGCTGGTCTTCTTCGGCAAGGGCGTCCACAAGCCGCACAAGGACCTGCTGCCCGGCACCCGCGCGATGTTCGCCGGCAAGGCCTCGCTCTTCAACCGGCGCCTCCAGCTCGCCCACCCCTCCTACGAGTTGCTCCGCGGCGACGCCGACGAGGCCGTGGACACATGGGCGGGAGCCCTCATCCCGATCTACCCGGCCACCGCCAAGCTGGAGTCCTGGAAGATCGCCAAGGCCGTCGACGCCGTCCTGCCCAGCGCCGGTGACGCCGTCGACCCGCTGCCGCCCGCCCTGCGCGAGGGCCGCGGCCTCACCGAGCTGCCCGACGCCCTGCGGATGATCCACCGCCCCCGTACCAAAGCGGACATCGCCGACGCCCGCCAGCGGCTCAAGTGGGACGAGGCCTTCGTCCTCCAGGTCGCCCTCGCCCGCCGCCGGCACGCCGACACCCAACTGCCCGCCGTCGCCCGGCGACCGGCCCCCGACGGCATCCTCGACGCCTTCGACGCCAAGCTGCCCTTCACCCTCACCGACGGCCAGACGAAGGTCTCCCAGGAGATCTTCGACGACCTCGCCACCGAACACCCCATGCACCGCCTCCTCCAGGGCGAGGTCGGAAGCGGGAAGACGATGGTCGCGCTGCGCGCCATGCTCGCCGTCGTCGACTCCGGCGGGCAGGCCGCGATGCTCGCCCCCACCGAGGTCCTCGCCCAGCAGCACCACCGCTCCGTCACCGAGATGATGGGCGAGCTCGCCGAAGGGGGCATGCTCGGCGGCGCCGAGCGCGCCACCAAGGTCGTCCTGCTCACCGGCTCCATGGGCGCCGCCGCCCGCCGCCAGGCCCTGCTCGACCTGGTCACCGGCGAGGCCGGCATCGTCATCGGCACGCACGCGCTGATCGAGGACAAGGTCCAGTTCCACGACCTCGGCCTGGTCGTCGTCGACGAGCAGCACCGCTTCGGCGTCGAGCAGCGCGACGCGCTGCGCGGCAAGGGCAAGCAGCCCCCGCACCTCCTCGTCATGACCGCCACCCCCATCCCGCGCACGGTCGCCATGACCGTCTTCGGCGACCTGGAGACCTCCGTACTCGACCAGCTGCCCGCCGGCCGCTCGCCGATCGCCAGCCACGTCGTCCCCGCCGCCGACAAGCCGCACTTCCTCGCGCGCGCGTGGGAGCGGGTCCGCGAGGAGGTGGGGAACGGACACCAGGCGTACGTCGTCTGCCCCCGCATCGGCGACGAGGAGGACCAGAAGAAGAAGGCCAAGGCGTCCCCCGAGGACGAGGCCGAGAAGCGCCCGCCGCTCGCCGTCCTCGACGTCGCCGAGAAGCTCCGCACCGGCCCCCTCGCGGGCCTGCGGATCGCCGTCCTGCACGGCCGCATGCACCCGGACGACAAGGACGACGTCATGCGCCGCTTCGCCGCGGGCGAGCTCGACGTCCTCGTCGCCACCACGGTCATCGAGGTCGGCGTCAACGTGCCCAACGCCACCGCCATGGTGATCATGGACGCCGACCGCTTCGGCGTCTCCCAGCTCCACCAGCTGCGCGGCCGCGTCGGCCGGGGCTCCGCCCCCGGTCTCTGCCTCCTCGTCAGCGAGATGCCCGAGGCGAGCCCCGCCCGGCAGCGGCTGAACGCCGTCGCCACCACCCTCGACGGCTTCGAGCTCTCCCGCATCGACCTCGAACAGCGGCGCGAGGGCGACGTCCTCGGCCAGGCCCAGTCCGGCGTCCGCTCCTCCCTGCGGGTGCTCGCCGTCATCGAGGACGAGGAGGTCATCGCCGCCGCCCGGGAGGAGGCCACCGCCCTCGTCCTCGCCGACCCCGACCTCTCCGGCCACCCCGGCCTGCGCACCGCGCTCGACGCCCTGCTCAGCGAGGAGCGGGAGGAGTACCTGGAGAAGGGCTGAGCGGCCCGCCGCGGCCATATCCTGGGACGTACGCATTGGACGACGCAGGACGAGGACACCGATGACCCGCGTGATCGCCGGCAGCGCCGGCGGACGGCGCCTGGCCGTGCCCCCCGGCAACGGCACCCGCCCCACCTCCGACCGGGCGCGGGAAGGCCTCTTCTCCACCTGGGAGTCGTTCCAGGGCCTGGCCGGGGCCAGGGTCGCCGACCTGTACGCGGGCTCCGGCGCCGTCGGCCTGGAGGCCCTCTCCCGGGGCGCCGCCCACGCCCTCCTCGTCGAGGCCGACCCCCGCGCCGCGAAGACGATCCGGGACAACGTCCGCTCGATCGGCCTGCCCGGCGCCGAACTCCGCACCGGCAAGGCCGAGCAGATCGTGACGGGACCGGCCCCCGCCGACCCGTACGACCTGGTCTTCCTCGACCCGCCCTACGCCGTCGGGGACGACGACCTCCGCGAGATTCTCCTCACACTGCGCTCGGGGGGCTGGCTGAGCGAGGATGCCCTGGTCACCGTGGAGCGCAGCACCCGAGGCGGGGAGTTCGGCTGGCCCGAGGGCTTCGAACCCCTGCGATCCCGTCGCTACGGCGAGGGAACGTTTTGGTACGGTCGCGCCGCCTCTACGTGCGAAGACGCACGATGACCGGACCGGAGAGCGAGGGACACAAGTTGCGCCGCGCCGTCTGTCCGGGGTCATTCGACCCCATCCACAACGGACATCTCGACATCATCGCCCGCGCCTCCAAGCTGTACGACGTCGTACACGTGGCCGTGATGATCAACCAGTCGAAGAAGGGCCTCTTCACGGTCGACGAGCGGATAGAGCTCATCCGCGAGGTCACCGCCGACTTCGGGAACGTCGAGGTGGAGTCCTTCCACGGCCTCCTCGTCGACTTCTGCAAGCAGCGCGACATCCCCGCGATCGTCAAGGGACTGCGCGCGGTCAGCGACTTCGACTACGAGCTGCAGATGGCCCAGATGAACATCGGCCTCTCGGGCGTCGAGACCCTCTTCGTCCCCACCAACCCGACGTACAGCTTCTTCTCCTCCTCCCTGGTCAAGGAAGTGGCCGCCTGGGGCGGCGACGTCTCCCACCTGGTCCCGCCGACGGTCCTCCCGCGGCTGACCGAGCGACTCGCCCGGAAGTGACGCGCGGCCACCGCCGCTGACGCTCCGTCACCTGGTGTCGGACGGGCGCCGACTGCCCTTACAGTCGTCCCGTCCGTCTCCATCCAGCTGTAGAGAGTGGCGAGCACCAGGTGGACGTGCAGAAGAAGCTCGACGAGATCGTCGCGACCGTGCAGGGCGCCCGTTCCATGCCCATGTCGGCATCCTGCGTGGTCAACCGCGCCGAGCTGCTCGCCTTGCTCGAAGAGGTGCGCCAGGCCCTGCCCGGCTCCCTGGCCCAGGCCCAGGAGCTGATCGGCGGCCGTGAGCAGATGGTCGAGCAGGCCCGCCAGGAGGCCGAGCGGATCATCGAGGCCGCCCACGCCGAGCGGGGCTCGATCGTCTCCGACACCCAGGTCGCCCGCGAGTCGCAGGAGGAGGCCGACCGGATCCTCGCCGAGGCCCGCCGCGAGGCCGAGGAGGTACGGGCCGAGGCCGACGACTACGTGGACTCCAAGCTCGCCAACTTCGAGGTCGTCCTCAACAAGACCATCGGCTCCGTCGACCGCGGGCGCGAGAAGCTCCTCGGCCGCGGCCCGGGCCTCGACCGGGACGGCTACGCCGACGCGGACGCCCCCGAGTACAGCGCCGACCCGGGGACCCTCATCCAGCGGGCCGACGAGTACGTGGACGCGAAGCTGGGCGCCTTCGAGGCCGTCCTCAGCAAGACCCTGGAGGCCGTCGGGCGGGGCCGGCAGAAGCTGCACGGCCGGATCGCCACGGACGCCCTCGGCGAGCACATGGCCGCGCAGGACGGCCTCGGCGGCGCGGTCCACACCAGCGACGCGGACTACCTCGCCGGGCTCGCGGAGCTCTCCGACCCCGAGCCGGCGCCGATCCCGGCCCAGCAGCAGCCCGACCCGTACGGCTACCAGCAGCCCCAGCAGGACCCCGCCTACGCGTACCAGCAGCAGCCCGACGCGTACGGCTACCAGCAGCAGGACCCCTACGCGTACCAGGGGCAGTACGGCTACGAGCAGCAGCAGCCGCAGTACGCTCCGCAGGCCCAGCCGCAGCAGGCCGCCGCGCTCGACGAGACCAGCTTCTTCGACACGAGCATGATCGACCTGGAGCAGCTGCGCCGGTACGAACAGGGGCAGTAAGGGGCGGGGAGCCCGGATTGGGCCCTGAGCGAAGCGTCCAGTATCCTGGCCCTTCGGTCGCGCTATGTCCGCGATCCCCGCTGCCCACGTCCGGCAGCCTCCTCTCACGCCGCAGAACGATCCGAAAGCAGGAAGAGCCCTGAGCACGCGCCTCGACCACCGCAACCCCCTCGTGTTCGACACGCACGAGCTGGGGCGGCGTCCTGGTGCCCTGCAGCGGCTCTCGCGTTCGGTCGAGGCGCCCGGCGGCAACGCTGCGTTCGGCGTCGAAGGAGTGATCGGAGTGCCCGAGGGCTCTCCGGTGGAAATCGATCTCCGTCTTGAGTCGGTCATGGAAGGGGTGCTTGTCACAGGCACCGCCCGTGCATCGGCCGAGGGGGAGTGCGTAAGGTGTCTGGAGCCCGTCGAGCTGGAGCTCGACGTGGACTTCCAGGAGATGTTCTCGTACCCCGACTCCGACGACCGGGGCCGCTCCAGGGCGGCCGCGGACGACGAAGCCGAGGACGACGAGGACATGATCCCCCTCGAGGACGGCATGTTCGACCTCGAACCCGTGCTGCGTGATGCGGTGGTGCTCGCACTGCCGATGCAGCCGGTGTGCCGGGAGGACTGTGCGGGTCTGTGTTCCGAGTGCGGAACCAACCTGAACGAGAACCCGGACCACCACCATGAAGCCGTCGACATCCGTTGGGCGGCACTGCAGGGACTCGCCGGTTCGCTGGGAACCGATGAGAAGGACAACATGAGCGGCAAAGCCTCTGACGGGGACGTCCGAAGCGCCGCCGAGAAGCAGGAGAAGTAGCCGTGGCTGTTCCGAAGCGGAAGATGTCGCGCAGCAACACGCGCCACCGCCGGTCGCAGTGGAAGGCTGCGGTCCCCACCCTGGTTTCGTGTGAGCGTTGCCAGGAGCCGAAGCTGCAGCACATCGCGTGCCCGAGCTGCGGCACCTACAACAAGCGCCAGGTCCTCTCGGTCTGAGTGGCTGGTGAGAGGCACGATGTCTGAGAACATCAGCGCAGCCTCGTCCCACACGCTTCTGGAAGGGCGGCTCGGGTATCAGCTCGAGTCCGCCCTTCTGGTGCGTGCGCTGACCCACCGCTCGTACGCGTACGAGAACGGCGGTCTGCCCACCAACGAGCGCCTCGAGTTCCTCGGGGACTCCGTGCTCGGCCTGGTGGTCACGGACACGCTGTACCGCACCCACCCCGACCTGCCGGAAGGCCAGCTGGCCAAACTGCGGGCCGCGGTGGTCAACTCGCGTGCGCTGGCGGAGGTCGGGCGCGGCCTCGAACTCGGCTCCTTCATCCGGCTCGGCCGGGGCGAAGAGGGCACGGGCGGCCGGGACAAGGCGTCCATCCTCGCCGACACCCTCGAAGCGGTGATCGGCGCGGTCTATCTCGACCAGGGCCTCGACGCGGCGTCCGAGCTGGTGCACCGGCTCTTCGACCCGCTGATCGAGAAGTCCTCGAACCTCGGTGCCGGCCTGGACTGGAAGACCAGCCTCCAGGAGCTCACCGCGGCCGAGGGTCTGGGCGTCCCGGAGTACCTCGTCTCCGAGGAGGGTCCGGACCACGAGAAGACCTTCACCGCTGCCGCCCGCGTCGGTGGTGTCTCGTACGGCACCGGCACCGGCCGCAGCAAGAAGGAAGCGGAACAGCAGGCGGCGGAGTCCGCGTGGCGCGCGATCCGCGCGGCCGCGGACGAGCGCCTGGCGGCGGCGAAGGCCGCGGCGGACGCCGGCACGGTCGGCGAGCAGGACCGGAAGGACGGGGCCACCCCGGCCACCGCCTGACCGCGACCCCGCGCACTCCCGCGCTCCTTCGGCAGAGCCTTCCCGCCCGCCCCCGCCAGGGGCGGGCGGAGCCGTTTCCGGGGGCCCCGGGCGGTAGGCTGGCCGGACCACCCCGTCCCCTTCCGGAGGAGTCCCGTGCCCGAGCTGCCCGAGGTCGAGGTCGTACGGCGCGGTCTGGAGCGCTGGGTCGCCGGACGGACCGTGACCGAGGTCGAGGTGCTGCACCCCAGGGCCGTACGGCGCCACCCGGCGGGCGGCGAGGACTTCGCGGCCCGGCTGAAGGGACAGCGCTTCGAGGGGGCGCGGCGGCGCGGGAAGTACCTCTGGCTGCCGCTGGCGGAGACCGGGACCTCCGTCCTGGGACACCTCGGCATGAGCGGTCAGCTCCTCGTCCAGCCGGAGGACGCCCCGGACGAGAAGCACCTGCGCATCCGGGTCCGCTTCGACGACTCCCTCGGCACCGAGCTGCGCTTCGTCGACCAGCGCACCTTCGGCGGCCTCTCGCTCCACGACCAGACCCCCGACGGGCTCCCGGACGTCATCGCGCACATCGCCCGCGACCCGCTGGACCCGGCCTTCGACGACGCCGCCTTCCAGGGCGCGCTGCGGCTGCGCCGTACGACGATCAAGCGGGCCCTGCTCGACCAGTCGCTGATCAGCGGCGTCGGGAACATCTACGCCGACGAGGCGCTCTGGCGGTCGAGGCTGCACTACGACCGGCCGACCGCCACCCTGACCCGGCCGCGCTCGGCCGAGCTCCTCGGGCACGTCAGGGACGTGATGAACGCGGCGCTCGACGCCGGCGGCACCAGCTTCGACAGCCTGTACGTGAACGTCAACGGCGAGTCCGGCTACTTCGACCGCTCGCTGGACGCCTACGGACGCGAGGACGAGCCCTGCCGCCGCTGCGGTACGCCGATGCGGCGCCGCGCCTGGATGAACCGGTCCAGCTACTTCTGCCCGCGCTGCCAGCGCCCGCCGCGCACCACCGTCTGAGCCGTCAGGCGGTGACGGCCCCGGCGGCGGTTCCGGCGCGTTCCGCGTCGTAACTCTCGCGGGCGGTCAGGACCTGGTCCATCCGCCCCTCGACCAGCTCGATCAGGCCGATCAGCCGCTCCGCGACCTCGCGGCCGAGCGGGGTGAGCCGGTAGTCGACCCGCGGCGGGTTCGTGGGCTGGGCCTCGCGGTGGACGAGGCCGTCGCGCTCCAGGGCGTGCAGGGTCTGCGACAGCATCTTCTCGCTCACGCCGTCGACCCGGCGCCGCAGCTCGTTGAAGCGGAACGTCCCTTCGTGCAGGGCGCTCAGGGTCAGGCTGCCCCAGCGGCCCGTCACGTGCTCCAGCGTGCCGCGCGAGGGGCAGGCGCGCGCGAACACGTCGTAGGCGAGGTCGTCAGTCATGGCTCCACCGTACTCCGGCACAGCGCTTACCGTCACGAGTGCGCTAACCATCTGCTTGCGCTTTCCAAAAGTTAGTGCTCTACTTCTGGTCATCACCCGCACGCCCCTTCGAGGAGTCTTCTGTGACCAGCCCCGTCGTCTCCATCGCCTACCACTCCGGCTACGGCCACACCGCGGTCCTGGCCGAGGCCGTCCGTGACGGCGCCGCCGACGCGGGCGCCACCGTCCATCTGATCAAGGTCGACGGGATCACCGACGCCGAGTGGGAGCTGCTCGACGCCTCCGACGCGATCGTCTTCGGCTCCCCGACCTACATGGGCACCGCCTCCGGCGCCTTCCACCAGTTCGCCGAGGCCACCTCGAAGCGCTGGTTCACCGACGCCTGGCTGGACAAGCTCGCCGCCGGCTTCACCAACTCCGGCTCCAAGAGCGGCGACAAGCTGCACACCCTGCAGTTCTTCCAGACCCTCGCCGGCCAGCACGGCATGACCTGGGTCAACCTCGGCCTGAAGCCCGGCTGGAACACCAGCGAGGCCTCCGAGAACGACCTCAACCGCCTCGGCTTCTTCGCCGGCGCCGGCGCCCAGACCCACAACGACCTCGGTCCGGAGGGCGTCCACAAGGCCGACGTCGCCACCGCCGAGCACCTCGGCCGCCGCGTGGCGCAGACCGCCCGCACCTTCGCGGCCGGCAAGGCCGCCGTCTGACGCTCCCGCGCCCGTACGCGGAAGGGCCCCGTCACCTGGAGGTGACGGGGCAGCGGGGTCTGGGTCCTCGGCGACCCGGTCGAGCAGCGGCCGTCGATCGGCGGCCTCTCCCTGG
>NZ_JBEXSZ010000109.1:0-28509 GCF_040613865.1 Streptomyces sp. NPDC006197
GGGGCGGCGCGCCGCGGATCCGCCCCCCCACCGACAGGATCGAGATCTACGGGCCCGGGACTTCCCGGGGCCGCCGCCCTCACTCGTTTCCCCGGGGGCCACCGGCCCCGCTCGTGCCCGGGGCCGTCAGCGCCGCGGCACCGGCTCCCCGCTCGCCGCGTCGACCACCGGCCGCCCGCCCAGCGGGCTCTGGAGGTCCACCGTCAGCGTGATCTCCTTGGCGATCGCGATGCACGCCCGCCCGGGGTCGGACTTCTCGTCGATCCGCACGGCCACCTTCGCCGGCGACTCCACCGCCTTCGCGGTGTACGTGCTGCACACCCCGCCCCAGAAGGTGACCGACAGCTTCCGGCCGTCCTCCGCCGTCCGGTACGACTCGATCCGCCGGGCCGGCGCCGTGCCCTCGTCCGGCGAGGGCTTCACCGGCGGCGCCAGATGCTCCGGGGCCACCGCCGTCTCCGTCACCGTGTACGGCGCCGCGTCCACCGGGTCCGCCGTGAACAGCCACGTCGGTACGAGCAGCCGCTCGCCCGCCACGTCCTGCGCGGCCAGACCGAAGACCGCGCCCGTCACCGGGACCTCGGTCGGCGGAGCCGTGTCCGCGGTCGACCGGCAGGGCGCGGCCGGGTCGGCCTTCCCGCTCCCGTCGACCGGCGCCGGGCCGCCCCCGCCGCTCCCCTCGACGCCGGCCGGCGGGTCCGTCGCGCAGCCGCCGATGCCGACCGGACCGGTGCCCTTCGCGTCCTCGTTCAGCTCCGCGAGCGCCTTCGCCGCCCCGATCACCGGATAGGTGGCGCCCTTCACCGGCTCCTTCAGCGTCCCGCTCCCGGCGACCGCCCGGCCGTCCGGACCGATGTGCAGCCCCGTCGACCAGCCGTAGGTCGGCAGCCCGTCCACCACCGGATCGGCGTTGACCACCCGCACCGAACCGTCCATCACCTGGGTCGCCGTCACCTTCGCGTCGTCCTGGCCCAGCGCCTTCAGGACGGGGGCGGCCGCCGCCTTCGCCGCCGCCTGGCTCACCGGCGTACGGCCCGAGGTCGGGGGCTTCACCTCACCCGGCGGCGGGCACGCCGTCCCCTTGAGGCAGCTGTCGCCGACCGGGCCGCCGTCGTACCAGGAGTACGTCCAGTTCCCGGGGGCCGCCTTCGCCACGTCCAGGCGCGGACCCTGACCGTCCTTCTCCGGCCGGATCGTCCAGACGTCCCCGACCAGCACGGGCCGGCCCTCGATCCCGAGCGCCTCGGCCAGCCTGGTCACCTCCGCCGAGGTGACCAGGCCCTCGGGCCGGTGGACCGCGGCCGAGGAGGGCCCTTGGGGGAGTGGGCCCTTGGCTTTGTAGACCGTCCCGTGCGCGCCGCCGCTCGGGTCCGGCTCACCGGGAGCGATCCCGGGACCGCCCCCCGTACTGCCGCCACCGGCCTCCACGGCCAGGGGTGGCGGCGCCCCGGCCGCGTCGGCGGCCTTCCCGGCCGCCCCGGCCGGCGTGGCCTCGCCGGACGCCGTGGCCGCCAGATAGACGCCACCGCCCCCGGCGAGCAGGACACCCGCCGCCACCGAGGCGGCCAGGACGTTCCGTCGCCTCCGCACGTTCTCCGTACCGCTCACCGCAACGCTCCCTCGTCTCGACCGGACGCCGATGGGACGGAGCGGAGGCGCGGACGGTTCCCGTCCGTCAGCCGCCGTACTCGACGGTGGCGTCGATCAGCCGGGCCGAGGCCGCCGGAACGACGACTCCGTGGATCGACGCGGGGGAGACCCGGACGGGGTCCGGGTCGGCCGGAGCCACCCAGTGGGGGGCCATACGGGCGCCGTCCCCGCGCAGCTGGGCGAGGCTGAACTCGGACTCGTTGCGCTCACGAGGAGCGGGGTACGTGGTCATGGGCGCACCGTATGCACCGGACCGCTCCGGGGAAAAGGCCTACTCTGGGGTAGTTTCCACTGTTCGGCAGGACGCCTCCCACCCGGTAGCGTGAACTGTCGCCCGCCCGTCACCCACCACCACCCTTCATTCGAGCGCTTCGCGCGCCCCGTTGAATTCCGCAGGAGCACCCCGCCGTGCGTATCGCAGTCACCGGCTCCATCGCCACCGACCACCTCATGACCTTCCCCGGCCGGTTCGCCGACCAGCTCGTGGCCGACCAGCTCCACACGGTGTCCCTCTCCTTCCTCGTCGACAACCTGGACGTCCGCCGGGGAGGCGTCGCCGCCAACATCTGCTTCGGCATGGGCCAGCTCGGCAGCCGACCCGTCCTCGTCGGCGCGGCCGGCTTCGACTTCGACGAGTACCGCGCCTGGCTCGACCGGCACGGCGTCGACACCGGCTCGGTGCGCATCTCCGAGGTCCTGCACACCGCCCGCTTCGTCTGCACCACCGACAAGGACCACAACCAGATCGGCTCCTTCTACACCGGCGCGATGAGCGAGGCCCGGCTGATCGAGCTCAAGGCCGTTGCCGACCGTGTGGGCGGCCTCGACCTGGTCCTCATCGGCGCCGACGACCCCGAGGCGATGCTCCGCCACACGGAGGAGTGCCGGACCCGGTCCATCCCCTTCGCCGCCGACTTCTCGCAGCAGATCGCCCGCATGGACGGCGAGGAGATCCGCACCCTCCTCGACGGCGCCACCTACCTCTTCTCCAACGAGTACGAGAAGGGCCTCATCGAGTCCAAGACCGGCTGGACCGAGGCGGAGATCCTCTCCCGCGTCGGCCACCGCGTCACCACGCTCGGCTCGCGCGGCGTGCGCATCGAGCGGGTCGGCGAGACCCCCATCGAGGTCGGCTGCCCCGAGGAGACGGCCAAGGTCGACCCCACCGGCGTCGGCGACGCCTTCCGCGCGGGCTTCCTCACGGGCCTGGCCTGGGGCGTGGGCCTGGAGCGCGCCGCGCAGGTCGGCTGCATGCTCGCGACGCTGGTCATCGAGACGCTGGGCACGCAGGAGTACACCCTCCGCCGCGCCAACTTCATGGAGCGCTTCACGAAGGCGTACGGCGAAGAGGCGGCCACGGAGGTCCAGTCCCACCTCCTCTGACCGCCCCGCACCGGGCGGGGCGGCGACGGGCGGCGACTACGAGACCCGCCGGACCACGTACGCCGTCCCGCCCCCCGCCCCCGGCGACTCCCCCACGTACTCCTGCCCCCGCATCTCGCACCACGCCGGAATGTCCAGCCGGGCCGCCTCGTCGTCCGAGAGCACCGTCACCGTCCCGCCCACCGGCACGTCGCCGATCACCTTCGCGAGTTCGATGACCGGGATGGGGCACCGCTTGCCCAGGGAGTCCACGACGAGCGAACCCGAGGGCGACGGGG
This sequence comes from Streptomyces sp. NPDC006197, assembly GCF_040613865.1. NCBI lineage: Bacteria > Bacillati > Actinomycetota > Actinomycetes > Kitasatosporales > Streptomycetaceae > Streptomyces > Streptomyces sp. NPDC006197. Next base: position 3,312 of record NZ_JBEXSZ010000109.1, read on the forward strand.
TCGACGGGGCGGAGGCGGGGGCCCCGAGCCGTTCCCGTACCCCCGCCACCACACCCGGCAGGACGGCCAGGAAGCGGTCCACGTCCTCCTCCGAGGTCCCCGCGGGCAGCGACACCCGGACGTTCCCCTCGCTCAGGACCCCCATCGCGCGCAGCACGTGGCTGGGCGTCAGCGTCGAACTCGTGCACGACGAACCGGACGAAACGGAGAAACCCTCCCGGTCCAGCTCGTGCAGGAGCGTCTCCCCGTCGACGTACAGACAGGAGAAGGTGACGAGGTGGGGGAGCCGGCGCACCGCGTCGCCCACCACCTCCACGTCCGGCACCAGCAGGGGCACCCGCGCCCGGATCCGGTCCACCAGGGCCCGCAGCCGCGCCCCTTCGGCGGCCGCCTCCGCCCGGACCGCCCGCAGCGAGGCCGCCGCCGCCACGATCGCCGGCAGGTTCTCGAAGCCCGGCGCCCGGCCCGACTCCCGCTCGTCGGAGGGCCCTTGCGGCGCGAACCTGACCCCCTTCCGTACGGCGAGCAGCCCGACCCCCGCGGGCCCGCCCCACTTGTGCGCGCTCGCCGTGAGCAGCGACCAGCCGCCGTCCACCGGGCCCCAGCCGAGCGACTGGGCCGCGTCCACGAGCAGCGGCACGTCCGCCGCCCGGCAGGCCTCGGCGACCTCGGTCACCGGCTGCTCGGTCCCCACCTCGTGGTTGGCCGACTGGAGGCACGCCAGGGCCGTGCCGGGGACGAGCGCGGCGGCGAAGGCGTCCGCGTCCACCGCCCCCGACCGGCCCACCGGCACCTCGGTCACCGTGCCGCCCGCCGCCGTGTGCGTCTCGCCCGCGTGCAGGACGGAGGAGTGTTCGACCGCAGAGACGACGAGCCGGTCTCCGACACGCCGACGTCCCGCGAGCGCGCCGGAGATCCCGGCGTGAACCGCGCGTGTCCCCGAAGGAGTGAACACGAGCTCGTCCGGACGGCACCCCACGGCCTCCGCGGCGGCCTCCCGGGCCGCGTCGAGCAGCAGCCGGGCGCGTCGCCCCTCCCGGTACAGCCGGGCGGGGTCGGCCCAGCCCTCGTCGAGGGAGGCGAGCAGCGCCTGACGGGCGACGGGGTGCAGCGGAGCGGCGGACGCGGCGTCGAAGTACGGCATCCGCCCACGGTAGAGCCTGAGGCCGACCGCCCCTCGTCGACCCGTGCGCGAACGCCCCCGCCCGCACCAGCCGCCCCCCGCTCCATCCCCTCGTCCGCACCAGCCACGCCCGCCCGCCCCAGCCACCCCCGCCCTGTCCCCCCCCGCCCGCACCAGCCGCCCCATCCCCGCCCGCACCAGCCACGCCCGCCCGCCCCAGCCGCCCCCGCCCTGTCCCCCCCCGCCCGCGCCAGCCGCCCCCGCCCGGTCTCCCGCCCGTGCCGGGCGCCCCCGCTCCACCCCGATGAGCCCCCGTCAAAACCCCGCCCCACCACCCCGGCAGCCCGCCGAACGGCCGTCTCCGGGCGCACCCCGGAACCCCGGAGTCCACCCCTTCGGGGGCTCGGACGGCGCGTTGGGCACCCTCCCCGCGCGACCCCAAATAGCGTCCAGTAGGGTTTGGTCCGCATAAACATCCAAACCCCTGCCCGCGGCCGGGGCGGCGACCGACCAGCGAGACGGACGGCCGTGGCCGACCACTGCGGGCCGAGACTCTCGGGAAGGCGCTACGTGAGTCCCAACGGCTCCGACCGCTCGTCGCGGCGCCCGATGCGGCGGAAGCTGCCGCAGGTGCTGACTGCGGGCCTGATCCTGGCGACAGCCACCGGCTGCTCGTACAACTGGGAAGACTTCCCCCGCCTTGGCATGCCCACCCCCGTCACGGAAGAGGCGCCTCGGATCCTCTCCCTGTGGCAGGGCTCCTGGGCCGCCGCCCTGATCACGGGCATCCTGGTGTGGGGCCTGATCCTCTGGGCCACCATCTTCCACCGGCGCAGCCGGACCAAGGTCGAGGTACCTCCGCAGACCCGTTACAACATGCCCATCGAGGCGCTGTACACGGTCACCCCGCTCATCATCGTCTCGGTGCTCTTCTACTTCACCGCGCGCGACGAGTCGAAGCTCCTCGAGCTCACCCCGAAGCCGGCTCACACGGTCAACGTGGTCGGCTACCAGTGGAGCTGGGGCTTCAACTACGTCGAGAACGTGCCCGGTGTGAAGGGCGACGCCAAGACGGACAAGAACCTCGCCACGCTCCCGGACAAGTTCATCGCGGACTTCCCGGAGAACGCCGGCGGCGTCTACGACGCGGGCATCCCGGGCGACCGGAACCCGCAGACCGGCAACCCGGGCCCGACCCTGTGGCTGCCGAAGGGCGAGAAGGTCAGGTTCGTCCTGTCCTCCCGTGACGTCATCCACTCCTTCTGGGTGGTCCCCTTCCTCATGAAGCAGGACGTCATCCCGGGTCACACCAACTCCTTCGAGGTGACCCCGACGCGGGAAGGCACCTTCCTCGGCAAGTGTGCCGAGCTGTGCGGTGTCGACCACTCCCGGATGCTCTTCAACGTCAAGGTGGTCTCCCCGGAGCGCTACCGGCAGCACCTGAAGGAGCTGGCCGAGAAGGGGCAGACCGGCTACATCCCGTCCGGCATCGAGCAGACGGACCCGGCCAGGAATGCGGAGAAGAACCAACTGTGAGCATCCCCAACGAAACCCAGGGTGCCGCCGCAGCTGAGGACTCGTACGAGAACGAGCTGCCCGTACGGCGCAAGCAGCCCGGCAACGTGGTCATCAAGTGGCTCACCACCACCGACCACAAGACCATCGGCACGATGTACCTGGTCACGTCGTTCGCCTTCTTCTGCATCGGCGGACTCATGGCGCTCTTCATGCGCGCCGAGCTCGCTCGCCCCGGCACGCAGATCATGTCGAACGAGCAGTTCAACCAGGCGTTCACGATGCACGGCACGATCATGCTGCTGATGTTCGCGACGCCGCTGTTCGCCGGCTTCGCGAACTGGATCATGCCGCTGCAGATCGGCGCGCCCGACGTGGCGTTCCCGCGGCTGAACATGTTCGCCTACTGGCTGTACCTCTTCGGCTCGATCATCGCGGTGGCCGGCTTCCTCACCCCGCAGGGTGCGGCCGACTTCGGCTGGTTCGCCTACTCCCCGCTGTCGGACGCCGTCCGCTCGCCGGGTGTCGGCGCCGACATGTGGATCATGGGTCTGGCCTTCTCCGGCTTCGGCACGATCCTCGGTTCGGTCAACTTCATCACCACGATCATCTGCATGCGCGCTCCGGGCATGACGATGTTCCGCATGCCGATCTTCACCTGGAACGTGCTGCTGACCGGTGTCCTGGTCCTGCTCGCCTTCCCGGTCCTGGCGGCCGCGCTGTTCGCCCTGGAGGCGGACCGCAAGTTCGGTGCCCACGTCTTCGACGCGGCCAACGGCGGAGCCTTGCTCTGGCAGCACCTCTTCTGGTTCTTCGGACACCCAGAGGTGTACATCATCGCCCTGCCGTTCTTCGGCATCATCTCCGAGGTCATCCCGGTCTTCAGCCGCAAGCCGATGTTCGGCTACATCGGTCTGATCGCCGCGACCATCGCGATCGCCGGTCTGTCCGTGACCGTGTGGGCGCACCACATGTACGTCACCGGTGGCGTGCTCCTCCCGTTCTTCTCCTTCATGACGTTCCTCATCGCCGTTCCGACCGGCGTGAAGTTCTTCAACTGGATCGGAACGATGTGGAAGGGCTCGCTGTCCTTCGAGACCCCGATGCTCTGGGCCGTCGGCTTCCTGATCACCTTCACCTTCGGTGGTCTGACCGGCGTCATCCTGGCCTCGCCCCCGATGGACTTCCACATCTCCGACTCGTACTTCGTGGTCGCGCACTTCCACTACGTCGTCTTCGGCACCGTCGTCTTCGCGATGTTCTCCGGCTTCCACTTCTGGTGGCCGAAGTTCACCGGCAAGATGCTCGACGAGCGCCTCGGCAAGATCACGTTCTGGACGCTGTTCATCGGCTTCCACGGCACCTTCCTGGTGCAGCACTGGCTCGGCGCCGAGGGCATGCCGCGTCGTTACGCGGACTACCTGGACGCCGACGGCTTCACCACGCTGAACACGATCTCGACGATCTCCTCGTTCCTGCTCGGCCTGTCGATCCTGCCGTTCTTCTACAACATCTGGAAGACCGCCAAGTACGGCAAGAAGATCGAGGTCGACGACCCGTGGGGCTACGGCCGTTCGCTCGAGTGGGCGACCTCCTGCCCGCCGCCGCGGCACAACTTCCTCACCCTGCCGCGGATCCGTTCGGAATCCCCGGCGTTCGACCTGCACCACCCTGAGATCGCCGCTCTCGACCAGCTCGAGAACAAGCCGCACGAGGCCGCGGCCCTCACGGGCAGCAAGGAGGCCGGCAAGTGAAGATCCAGGGCAAGATGTTCATCTGGCTGAGCGTCTTCATCCTTGCCATGGCGATCCTCTACGGCGTCTGGTCCAAGGAGCCGGTCGGCACGACGGCGCTCTTCCTGGCCTTCGGCCTGGCCATCATGATCGGCTACTACCTGGCCTTCACGGCCAAGCGTGTCGACGCGATGGCGCAGGACGACAAGGAGGCCGACGTCGCGGACGAGGCCGGTGAGGTGGGCTTCTTCGCCCCCCACAGCTGGCAGCCGCTCTCGCTGGCCATCGGCGGTGCGCTCGCCTTCCTCGCCATCGCGATGGGCTGGTGGCTGCTGTACTTCTCCGCCCCGCTGATCCTCGTCGGCCTGTTCGGCTGGGTCTTCGAGTTCTACCGCGGCGAGAACCAGAACCAGTAGCGGTACCCCGCTCCGCACCGGAGCACACCGAGGGGCCCGGACACTTCGTCACCGAAGCGTCCGGGCCCCTCTTTTGCAGCACTCGGCGCGCCGGTCGCGAGGATCGTATTTAGCGTGAGGTCATGAACGACACGCCGCGCATAAGGACTGTTCTGAGCTGCACTCTTCTGGCCGTCACCGTCACCGCGGGCGCCTCCGCGTGCTCGGGCTCCGACGGTCACCCGCTGTCGGAGAAGGCCTACGACGCGGCGGACCAGCTCACGGTCAGCGCACCCGCCGACGGCGCCAAGGCGGACCCGGAGAAGCCCCTGGAGATCACCACCAAGGGCGGCGAGGGCCGGATCACCGACGTCACGGCCACCGACGCCTCAGGACACCACCTCGCCGGCGAGCTCACCGCGGACGGACAGCGCTGGCGCTCCACGGCGGCCCTGGCGGCCGGCGCCCGCTACACGGTGCAGGTGGCCACCGAGGACGAGGACGGCGCTCCAGGCGCCCGTACGTTCACTTTCGAGACGGCCCCGGCCAAACGGGCTCTGACCGCGACCTTCGGGCCGGAGGCGGGCACGTACGGCGTCGGGCAGCCCATCACGGCGGAGCTCAGCCTTCCGGTCAAGGACCGGTCGGCCCGCGCGGTCGTCGAGCGGGCCCTCAAGGTCCGCTCCACGCCCGCCGTCGAGGGCGCCTGGTACTGGGTGGACGACAAGAAGCTGCACTTCCGCCCGAAGGAGTACTGGCCGGCCGGGGCACACGTCACGGTCACCGGGAACCTGGACGGCCTCAAGGTCGGCGACAAGCTCTACGGCGGCGCGTCCAAGCCGCTGAAGCTCACCATCGGCGACCGGATCGAGGCGGTCGCGGACGCCGGCGCGCACCGGATGACGGTGAAGCGCAACGGAGAAGTGATCAACACCATGCCGGTGACCACCGGGAAACCGGGCTTCTCCACCCGCAACGGGATCAAGGTGGTGCTCGGCAAGGAGTACTTCGTCCGGATGCGGAGCACCACCGTCGGCATCGCGGAGGGCAGCTCCGACTCGTACGACCTGCCCGTGTACTACGCCACCCGGGTCACCTGGAGCGGCGAGTACGTGCACGCTGCACCCTGGTCCGTCGGCTCCCAGGGCGTCGAGAACGTCAGCCACGGCTGTGTCGGCATGTCGACCGACAACGCGGCCTGGTTCTACAAGACCGTCCGCCCCGGCGACATCGTTCGCGTCGTCAACAGCATCGGCGACACGATGGACACCTTCGGCAACGGCTTCGGCGACTGGAACATGGAGTGGGACGAGTGGCGCCGGGGCAGCGCCCTGGTGGAGGCCGCCGGAAACCCGGTGGCCTCCACGGAGAAGGCCCGGCTGAGGCCCTCGATCTGAACCGGGGCCCGACCGGCTCAGGCGTCGAGCGACAGGCGCGAGCGCAGCAGGGCCGCCAGGGACGCCGCGAACTCGACCGGTTCCACCGGAAGGGTGACCGCGGCGTCCGCGCGGCTCCAGGTGGCCAGCCAGGCGTCCTGCGGGCGGCCGATCAGCAGCAGCACCGGCGGGCAGCGGAAGACCTCGTCCTTGATCTGCCGGCAGACCCCCATGCCTCCGGCGGGCACCGCCTCGCCGTCGAGCACGCACACGTCGATCCCGCCCTCCTCCAGGCGCTTCAGCACCGCGGGCAGCGTCGCGCACTCCACGAACTCGACCGGGGGAACGTCGGTCGCGGGCCTGCGTCCGGCCGCGAGCCGCACCTGCGCACGGGTGTTCGCGTCGTCGCTGTAGACCAGGACCGTGGCACTCGACTGCATCGTTCCTCCGTGGGGAAGTCCGTGGGAAGGTCGTCGATCGATGCGCCGGATGCTACTCCGGTCCATACCCCGTCAACACCCGTTCAACACCTGTTCGAACGGTGCTCCGGGGCCCCGGCGCTGGGCCGTTCGGGCTGGACACACCCCTCTGACACTCCGAACGGCACCCCCCGGAGTGAGGGCGGGATAAGCGACCGACATAATGTCGGTCGTGGCGACAGTAACGACAGTAGAAACAGGGCACGCGCACCCGTCGGTCAATCGACCGAACCTCACCAGCGTCGGAACCATCATCTGGTTGAGCTCCGAGCTGATGTTCTTCGCGGCCCTCTTCGCGATGTACTTCACCCTGCGATCGGTGACGGGTCCCGACTTCTGGGCAGAAAAGTCCTCGGCCTTGAACTTCCCGTTCTCGGCGACCAACACCACGATCCTGGTGCTCTCCTCCCTCACCTGCCAGCTCGGCGTCTTCGCCGCGGAGCGGGGCGATGTGAAGAAGCTCCGGACGTGGTTCATCATCACGTTCGTGATGGGTGCGATCTTCATCGGCGGCCAGGTCTTCGAGTACACCGAGCTGGTCAAGCACGAGGGCCTCTCGCTCTCGTCGGACCCGTACGGCACGGTGTTCTACCTGACCACCGGCTTCCACGGCCTGCACGTGACGGGCGGTCTCATCGCCTTCCTGCTGGTCCTCGGCCGGACGTACGCCGCCAAGAGGTTCACTCACGAGCAGGCAACCGCCGCCATCGTCGTGTCCTACTACTGGCACTTCGTCGATGTCGTCTGGATCGGCCTCTTCGCCACGATCTACATGATCAAGTAATCGGCTCCGCCTCCACGGCGGACCGAGACATCCAGCAAGCATCGACGCAGAAGATCCTGACACCGGGGTAATCCGTGAAAAAGCTCTCCGCACGACGACGCCATCCGCTGGCGGCGGTCGTCGTCCTACTTCTCGCGCTGGCGGCCACTGGGGGGCTGTACGCCGCGTTCGCGCCCGCGGGCACGGCGAAGGCCGATGAAACCGCCCAGTCCCTCGCCATCGAGGAGGGCAAGAAGCTCTACTCCGTCGGCTGCGCCAGCTGCCACGGAACCGGCGGTCAGGGCACCTCTGACGGCCCGTCCCTGGTCGGCGTGGGCTCGGCGGCCGTGGACTTCCAGGTCGGCACGGGCCGCATGCCGGCCCAGCAGCCGGGCGCCCAGGTCCCGAGGAAGAAGGTCATCTACTCGCAGGCTGAGATCGATCAGCTCGCGGCGTACGTCGCCTCCCTCGGTGCCGGCCCGATCAAGCCGACCAAGGGGCAGTACGACGCCGCAGATGCCGACATCGCCAAGGGTGGCGAGCTGTTCCGCACCAACTGTGCCCAGTGCCACAACTTCACCGGTGAGGGTGGCGCGCTGACCTACGGCAAGTACGCCCCGAGCCTCGAGGGCGTGGACCCGAAGCACCTCTACGAGGCCATGCAGACCGGCCCGCAGAACATGCCCTCCTTCCCGGACACGACCATGCCGGAGAAGGAGAAGAAGGACATCATCGCGTACGTCCAGGCCGTCAACAGCGACAAGGCCGACAGCCCGGGCGGTCTCAAGCTCGGCGGCCTCGGCCCCGTCAGCGAGGGCCTGTTCGCCTGGATCTTCGGTCTGGGCGCGCTGATCGCAGTTGCCATCTGGGTCGCGGCCCACACCGCTAAGGCCAAGAAGTCATGAGTAGCCAAGAGATTCCAGAAGAGACCCTGCCGGCAGGGCAGGACACCGCGCACGGCGCGGTGACGGTCGCCGACGACCCGTTCGCCGACCCGGGCCTTCCGCCCCACAAGCCCCGCATCCAGGACATCGACGAGCGGGCCGCCCGCCGGTCCGAGCGTGCGGTCGCCTTCATGTTCACGCTGTCGATGCTGGCCACCGTCGGCTTCATCGCCTCGTACGTGATCTTCCCGGTCGACAAGATCGTGTTCATCTGGCCCTTCGGCCGGGTGTCCGCGCTCAACTTCGCCCTGGGTCTGACCCTCGGTGCCGCCCTCTTCTTCATCGGCGCGGGCGCGGTCCACTGGGCCCGCACCCTGATGTCCGACGTCGAGGTCGCCGACGAGCGTCACCCGATGGCGGCGTCGCCCGAGGTCAAGGCGAAGGTCATGGCGGACTTCGCGGCCGGTGCCGCGGAGTCGGGCATGGGCCGCCGCAAGCTCATCCGCAACACGATGTTCGGCGCGCTGTCGCTCGTACCGCTCTCCGGCATCGTCCTGCTGCGTGACATGGGCCCGCTGCCCGAGAAGAAGCTCCGGTCCACCATGTGGACCAAGGGGCTCCAGCTCATCAACATGAACACGCACGAGCCGCTGCGTCCCGAGGACGTCGCGGTCGGCTCGCTGACCTTCGCGATGCCCGAGGGCCTCACGGAGCACGACGAGCACTTCCAGACCGAGATCGCCAAGGCCGCCCTGATGATCGTCCGGATCCAGCCGGAGGACATCAAGGACAAGCGCGAGCTCGAGTGGTCGCACCAGGGCATCGTCGCGTTCTCGAAGATCTGCACCCACGTCGGCTGCCCGATCTCCCTGTACGAGCAGCAGACGCACCACGTGCTCTGCCCGTGCCACCAGTCCACCTTCGACCTCTCCGACGGCGCCCGCGTCATCTTCGGCCCGGCCGGTCACCCCCTCCCGCAGCTGCGGATCGGCGTGAACGACAAGGGCTTCCTCGAGGCGCTCGGCGACTTCGACGAGCCCGTCGGTCCGGCATTCTGGGAGCGCGGATGAGCACCGTGACCAACACGCAGAAGAAGGCGCCCGCCGGTGAGCGGGTCGCGGACTGGGCCGACGGTCGCCTGGGGATCTACACGCTGGCCAAGGCCAACATGCGGAAGATCTTCCCGGACCACTGGTCCTTCATGCTGGGCGAGGTCTGCCTCTACAGCTTCCTCATCATCATCCTGACGGGCGTCTACCTGACGATGTTCTTCCACCCGTCGATGAACGAGGTGGAGTACGTCGGACCGTACGTCCCGCTCCAGGGACAGCTGATGTCCGAGGCGTTCAACTCGACCATGCACATCTCCTTCGAGGTGCGCGGTGGCCTGCTGATCCGGCAGATCCACCACTGGGCGGCGCTGATCTTCCTCGCCGGCATGTTCGTGCACATGATGCGCGTGTTCTTCACCGGCGCGTTCCGCAAGCCGCGTGAGATCAACTGGCTGTTCGGCTTCCTGCTGTTCTTCCTGGGCATGTTCACCGGCTTCACCGGTTACTCGCTCCCGGACGACCTGCTCTCCGGCACCGGTGTCCGCTTCATGCAGGGCGCGATCCTGTCCGTGCCGGTCCTCGGCACGTACCTGTCGATGTTCCTGTTCGGCGGCGAGTTCCCCGGCGGCGACTTCGTCGCCCGGTTCTACTCGGCGCACGTGCTGCTGCTCCCCGGCATCATGCTGGGCCTCGTGGTCGCCCACCTCATCCTGGTGTTCGTCCACAAGCACACGCAGTTCGCCGGCCCCGGCCGGACGAACAACAACGTCGTCGGCATGCCGCTGCTGCCCGTGTACATGGCGAAGGCCGGAGGCTTCTTCTTCCTGGTCTTCGGCGTCATCGCGGTCATCGCGGCGATCGCCTCGATCAACCCGATCTGGGCCATCGGCCCGTACCGTCCGGACCAGGTGTCCACCGGCGCCCAGCCCGACTGGTACATGGGCTTCGCCGAGGGTCTGATCCGTGTCATGCCGGGCTGGGAGATCAACCTGTGGGGCCACACGCTGGTCCTCGGCGTGATGATCCCGCTGGCGATCTTCCCGGCGGTCCTCGCGGCCATCGCGGTCTACCCGTTCATCGAGTCCTGGATCACCGGCGACAAGCGCGAGCACCACATCGCACAGCGCCCGCGCAACGCTCCGACGCGCACCGCCTTCGGCGTCGCCTGGATCACCGCGTACATGATCATGCTCGTGGGTGGTGGAAACGACCTCTGGGCGACCCACTTCCACCTGTCGCTGAACTCGATCACCTGGTTCGTGCGGATCTTCTTCTTCGTCGGTCCGGTCATCGCGTTCGTCGCCACCAAGCGGATCTGCCTCGGCCTCCAGCGCCGTGACAAGGACAAGGTGCTGCACGGCCGCGAGTCGGGCATCATCAAGCGCCTGCCGCACGGTGAGTTCGTCGAGGTCCACGAGCCGCTCAGCCAGGGCGAGCTGCACCGCCTCACGGCGCACGAGCAGTACGAGGCCGCGGAGCTTCCGCCGGCCGTCGACGAGAACGGCGTGGAGCGCAAGATCGGCCGCATGGAGAAGCTCCGGGTCAAGCTCAACAAGGGCTACTACGGCGAGGACAGCCAGATCGCCAAGCCCACGGTCGAGGAGTACAAGGAGATCCAGAGCGGCCACGGCCACCACTGATCACCTGAACACCTGACCTGAGGTCGCCACGGCAAGAGCCCCGTCCATTCGATGGACGGGGCTCTTTGCCGTCCCCGGAGGTCGATAGGGTGGGACCGTATCCGTCACGTGATCACCAGGAGCTGCCATGAGCGCTGCGACCCCCGCTGGAGGACCTACGTCGGCGGGCCGCTCCTGGCCCGTCCTGCTGAACGGTCTGCTCGACGGCGAGGACCTCTCCGCCGACGACACCGCCTGGGCGATGGACCTGATCATGAACGGCGAGGCGACCGACGCGCAGATCGCCGGATTTTTGGTGGCGCTGCGGGCCAAGGGCGAGACCGTCCAGGAGATCACCGGCCTCGTCCGCACCATGTACGCGCACGCCAACACGATCGAGGTGCCCGGCCCCGCCGTCGACATCGTCGGCACCGGCGGCGACGGCGCCAAGACCGTCAACATCTCCACGATGGCGTCCATCGTCGTCGCCGGCACGGGCACGAAGGTCGTCAAGCACGGCAACCGCGCCGCCTCCTCCGCCTCCGGCTCCTCCGACGTCCTGGAGAAGCTCGGCGTCAACCTCGACCTCACCCCGCGGCGGGTCGCCGAGGTCGCCGAGGAAGCCGGCATCACCATCTGCTTCGCCGTGAAGTTCCACCCCTCGCTGCGGCACGTCGCCGCGGCCCGCGGCCAGCTGGGCATCCGGACCACCTTCAACGTCCTGGGCCCGCTGACCAACCCGGCCAAGGTGAAGGCCCAGGCCGTCGGGGTCGCCGACCCGCGCATGGCGCCGATCGTCGCCGGCGTCCTCGCCGAGCGCGGCAACTCCGCCCTGGTCTTCCGCGGCGACGACGGCCTGGACGAGCTGACGACCACCGCCACCTCGCGGGTCTGGGTGGTCCGGGACGGCGGTGTCACCGAGGAGCGCTTCGACCCGCGGGACGTCGGCATCGAGCTCGTCCCCCTGGAGGCCCTGCGCGGAGGCGATCCCTCGTACAACGCCGACGTGGCCCGCCGGCTGCTCGCGGGGGAGACCGGGCCGGTACGGGACGCGGTGCTGCTCAACGCGGCGGCGGCGCTCACCGCCCTGGAGCCCGGCACGGGCACCCTGGCGGAGCAGTTGGGCGCGGGCATCGCGAAGGCGGCCGAGTCGATCGACTCCGGCGCGGCCCTCCGGTCCCTGGAGCGATGGGTCGCCGCCAGCAACGCGTGACCCGTAACCCGTCCGTCGTACGACCCCGGTCCACCATGCGGACCGGGGTCTTGCGCTTCGGCGCTCCTGTGGCAGGATGCTCTACAGGTCACGAGTGACAGCGTTTTGGCCCCGGCTTGCTGTCCGGCAACCCTCCTTCCGTGGCGGGGTGCCCCGGGTGATGACCAGGCCGTAGGCAGCGAGGTCTACGGCAAGCGCGGATCCCTCGAACACCAGGGGTCCTGGTCAGTCGAGGAGCGTTTTCCGTGAGCAAGCGAATGCGATAGGGCGAGTCCGCCCCTTCTTCACCCTCGGAACAGGGTCCCTTCCGCGTACCCGCACGCCCTCCGAGGCATCACCCGTGCCCCGCCGCACCCGGCCGCGTACGGGATTCACCGAAGCCATTCCGCACCGCCCGCCGGGAGATACCGCCATGTCCGCATACCCGAACGCCGCCGCCGCCACCGCCGACTCCGGGTCCGCCGACCCCTGCTGCGACACCCCGCTGCCGGTCCTCGGCCGGGACGTGACCGTCCCGCTCGTCACCGGCGGCGAGGTGACCTACGCGGCGCTCGACTATGCGGCCAGCGCGCCGGCCCTCCAGCGGGTCTGGGACGACGTCGCCGCGTACGCCCCCTACTACGGCAGCGTCCACCGCGGCGCCGGCTACCTCTCCCAGCTCTCCACCGACCTCTTCGAGAACAGCCGCGTCACCGTCGCGGAGTTCCTCGACTGCCGCCCCGACGACCAGGTCGTCTTCACCCGCTCCACCACGGACTCGCTCAACCTGCTCGCCGCCACCCTCCCCGCCGGCTGCGAGGTCTTCGTCTTCGAGACCGAGCACCACGCCTCGCTGCTGCCGTGGCGGGACGCCCGCGTCACCTACCTCAACGCGCCGCGCACCCCCGGGCAGGCCGTCGAGACCCTGGAGCGGGCCCTCGCCGACCGCGATCCGTACGGCCCCGCCCTGGTCTGCGTCACCGGAGCCTCCAACGTCACCGGCGAGCTGTGGCCGGTGCGGGAACTGGCCGCCGCCGCGCACGCGCACGGCGCCCGGATCGTGCTCGACGCCGCCCAGCTTGCCCCCCACCACCCCGTCTCTGTACGGGAGTTGGACGTGGACTGGGTCGCCTTCTCCGGGCACAAGCTGTACGCGCCCTTCGGCTCCGGCGTGCTCGCCGGCCGCGCCGACTGGCTGCAGGATTCCGAGCCCTACCTCGCGGGCGGTGGAGCGTCCCGCAAGGTGGCCCGTCGGGCCGACGGTGGTGTGGACGTGGAGTGGCACACCACCTCGGCCCGGCACGAAGCCGGTTCGCCGAACGTCATCGGCGTCTACTCGATCGCCTCCGCCTGCAAGGCGCTCACCGAGGCCGGCTTCGACTCCCTCGTCGCCCGTGAGCGGCACCTGATCGCGAAGGTCCGCGAGGGCCTGGCCGAGGTGCCCGAGGTGCGCGTGCTCTCGCTCTTCGGCGACGACGCGCCCCGCGTGGGCGTCATCTCCTTCGTCGTGGAGGGCTGGAACAGCTCCCACTTCGCCGCCGCGCTCTCCGCCGAGTACGGCATCGGCGTCCGCGACGGCCTCTTCTGCGCCCACCCGCTGGTCCGCACCCTGCTCGGCAGCGACCCGCAGGACCCGGGCGAGTGCGGTGCGCCCGAGGCGAACCCGGGGGAGAGGTCCCTCAACGCCATCCGGGTGAGCTTCGGCGCCGGTACGCCGGACGAGCACGTGGAGCGGTTCGTCGGCGCGGTGAAGGAGCTCGTCCGGGACGGCGCGCAGTGGAAGTACCGCACCGAGGACGGCCGCTGCGTCCCCGACCGCGGCTGATCACTCACTCGTACGGGTGAAGGGGGCCTCCCGATCGGGAGGCCCCCTTCAGTCGTGCCGGGCGCGAGGTGTCAGGACTCCAGGCCGATGGCGAAGGCCGCCTCCAGGTCGTGCTGGGAGTACGTCCGGAAGGCGACGTGCGTGTCCGTGGCCTCGACGCCGGGGATCTTGCTGATGCGGCCGGGGATCACGTCCGCCAGGTCGTCGTGGCGCGGCACCCGGACCATGGCGATCAGGTCGTACGTACCGGTGACCGAGAAGACCTCGCTGACGCTGTCGAGCGCGGCGATCGACTCGGCGATCTCGGGGATGCGGTCCACGCTGGTCTTGATGAGCACGATCGCGGTGATCACGGCTGGCTTTCTCCCTCGGTCGCCGCGGCTTGGGCCTTCACTCTATCCCCACCGCGGAAGCGCCCCCAGGCGTAGAGGAAGCCGACCGAGAAGCCCACGACATGGGCCAGATAGGCGACGCCGGGCCCCGCGCCCGCCGCCCGCGCGGCCAGCCACTGCAGCGTGAACCAGAAGATCAGCACGATCCAGGCGGGGAAGCGCAGCGGCAGGAAGAACAGGAAGGGGAAGAGGCTGGTGACGCGGGAGCGCGGGAAGAGGAAGAGGAAGGCCCCGAGCACCGCCGAGATCGCCCCGGAGGCCCCGACCAGGGTCTGCTCGCTGTCCGCGTGCACCACCGCGTACCCGCACAGGGCGACATAGCCGGTGCCCAGGTAGAAGAGGCAGAACCCGACCGGGCCCATGCGCTCCTCGGCCATCGCTCCGAAGACGTAGAGGAAGAGCATGTTGCCGAGCAGGTGGAGCCAGCTGCCGTGGACGAAGAGCGCGGTCAGCGGCGTGAGCAGGGCGTGCGGGTCGCCGCCCGTCAGCTCGGCGGGGACCACGCCCCAGCGGCGGAAGTAGGCGCCCTGGGCGCCCAGGAGCCCGTCGCCCGTGCCGTACGCCGGACTGAGTCCGGCGACCGGGCTGCTCACGAAGAGGAGGCAGCAGGCGGCGATCAGCCCGTACGTCACCGTGGGGCCGCCGCGGACGCCCCGCCAGGCACCGAGGACCCCGCCTCGCCAATCGATCATGGACAGATCATGGCGTACCGGGGCCGAAGTGGACAGAGTGCCTCGCCGTGCCCCGTGCTCCCCGCGAGGCCGTAGGGTTACGGGCACCACCGACCGCAGTTCGACGGCGCACCGCGGCTCCCGTACCTGGTACCACGCAACAGGAAGAAGGACGGCACCGATGACGACGGTTCCCCTGCCGACCGACGAGACCCGCTGGCGCTGCACGCTCTGCGGCAATCTGACCCGCTTCGACGTGACCCGCTCCTCCAAGGTCGTGGAGTACGTCCATCTGGACCTCGCAGGAGACCCGACGGTCGAGGAGCGGCAGGTGGTGAGTGAGACCATCGAGTCGGTCCGCTGCCGCTGGTGCAACGCGGTGGACCAGATCGAACTGGTGGACAGGCCGGGCGCCGCCTCCTGAGGGACGGCGCGGACGACATAGGGGTGACGGATCGTGGAGCAGCCCGCGCACGGTGGTGAGCCGGCCGGCGCGGCAGGTGACGCTGCCGAGACGCTCGACCACCCATTGCCGGAAGGCGTACGGCGGCGGGTCGTCGCGCTGGTCGCGGACGCCTTCGGCGGGCTGACCGTCGCGGAGCTGCCCGCCTCCCTGCGGCAGTACGCCCGCTTCACCGCGAGCCGGCGGGCCAAGTTCGCCGGCAACGCGATGGCCGCGGCGCTCGACGCCGACCCGCTCTTCCGGCAGCGGATCGGCGAACGGTTCAAGCAGGGCCAGCCCGAGCTGGCCGGAGCCGTGGAGACCGGCACCCTGCCCGCGGCCGCCGACCCCGTCGACGTGGCGGCGGCCGCCTACGTGCTGCGCCCGCCCGGCTGGGTCAAGCTCGTCGCCGCCGCCGGCGAGGAGGCCCAGCGGGCCGACGCCGAGCGGGCCGACGAGGCCGGCCGGCGCGAGCTGGAGCGGCTGCGCGAGGAGCTCGCCGCCGCCCGGGACCGCTCCCGGGGCGAGACCGAGCAGCTCCGGCACGACCTGGAGGCCGCCCGCAAGGAAGCGGAATCGCTTCACCGCAAGCTGCGCAGCGCCCAGAGCGACGTCAAGCGCGGCGAGGCCGCGCTGCGCAGGGCGCAGGGCGAGATCGAGGCCGCGCGGGCCGAGTCGGCGGCGCAGGTCTCGGCCGCCGAGAGCGAGACGCGGCGGCTCAGGGCGCGGCTCGGCGAGGTCGAGGCCGCTCTGGAGGCGAGCCGCAGGACCGCCCGCGAGGGCCGCTCGGTGGAGGACATGCGGCTGCGGCTGCTGCTCGACACGGTCCTCGACGCGGCCCAGGGGCTGCGCCGCGAACTCGCGCTGCCGCCCGTCTCGGTGCACCCGGCGGACACCGTGGACGCGGTGGAGCCGGGGCGGATGTCCCCGAAGGACATCGCGGCGCGGGCGCTCTCCGAGACGGACCCGGCGCTGCTCGACCAGCTGCTCGCGCTGCCGCAGGCGCATCTGGTCGTCGACGGCTACAACGTCACCAAGACCGGCTATCCGACGATGCCGCTGGAGAAGCAGCGGCTGCGGCTGCTCGGCAGCCTCTCGGCGCTCGCGGCCCGCTCGGGGGCCGAGGTCACCTGTGTCTTCGACGGGGCGGAGCTGGCGGCCCCGGTGCTGCTCGCGCCGCCGCGCGGGGTGCGGGTGCTGTTCTCCAAGCCCGGTGTGACGGCGGACGAGTTGATCCGGCAGCTGGTCCGGGCGGAGCCGCCGGGACGGCCGGTCGTGGTGGTCTCCACCGACCGCGAGGTCGCCGACGGCGTCGCGAAGGCGGGGGCGCGGCCGGTGGCGTCCGCCTTGTTGCTCAAGCGGCTTTCGCGCCTCTCATGACGCATCGCAACTCCTGAGGTTTATGACCGAATTGTGGATGGCGTATCGTCAAGTACCCATCACTGGCCGTGTGCTGCATGTAAATAAAGTGGTGCGTGAGAGAGTTTTTTGCCAGCGGGATTTGAACTGATCACAACTTGGTCACTAGGGTCGGCCTTCGAACCTTCGCGCGGTTGATCACCCATCCGGGGTGGCAGCGGAGGAACCGCCTGCCCCTGACCGGTTGGGCGGCTCGAGGAAGAAGGAGCTCGCCTTCGTGGCGTCCCACCGTCGACCCAAGCAGCCGAGCCGTACCCGTGTGACCGTGTTCACCGCGGCAGCGGCCGCCGCCGTCGCGCTCTCCGCCCAGTCCGGAGCACAGGCGGCCCCCGCAAAGCCCAAGATCGACGAGGTCAAGTCGAAGGTCGACAAGCTGAACCACGAGGCCGAGGAGGCCACGGAGCAGTACAACCTCGCCGAGGAGCGGCGGGGCAAGCTGCAGAAGGAGATCAGCAACCTCCAGGACAAGGTGGCCCGCGGCCAGGAGGAGCTCAACACCCTTCGCGACCAGATCGGTTCGGTCGCCAGCGCCCAGTACCGCTCCGGCGGCATCGACCCGGCGCTCCAGCTCTTCCTCTCCGCCGACCCGGACACCTACCTCGACAAGGCGTCCGCGATCGACCAGCTGAGCGCCCAGCAGGCCGACGTGCTCACCTCGATCCAGGCCAAGCAGCGCACGCTCGCCCAGGAGCGGGCCGAGGCCACCTCGAAGCTGGCCGACCTCGAGGACGTCCGCAAGACCCTCGGCGAGAAGAAGAAGAAGTTCCAGGGCAAGCTCGCCGAGGCCCGCAGGCTCCTCAACACCCTCACCGCCGAAGAGCGCGCCAAGGTGCGGCAGCAGGAGCAGCGCGCCAGCCGCGCCGCCGGCGACCGCGTCGACCTGGGCAACGAGGTCCCGGCCTCGCAGCGCGGCGGGGCCGCCCTCGCCGCCGCGGCCACCCAGATCGGCAAGCCGTACGCCTCGGGCATGGAAGGCCCCAACTCGTACGACTGCTCGGGGCTGACCCAGTGGGCCTACGGTCAGGCCGGCGTCGACCTCAGCCGCACCACGTACACCCAGCAGAACGACGGCGTGAAGATCGGCCGCAGCCAGCTCAAGCCGGGCGACCTGGTCTTCTTCAACGGCCTGTCGCACGTGGGCCTGTACGCGGGCAACAACACGGTCCTGCACGCCCCCTACACGGGCGCCTACGTCCGCTACGAGTCCATGAACACCATCGGCGGGTTCATGTTCGGCGTCCGCGTCGGCTGACCCGCCGCGACCCGCTCCGGCGTGCCGCCCAATCGGGTGGTTCGCCGCGACGCACACTGACCTGACGCCCCGCCGGTGACCTGTGTTCTCCGGCGGGGCGTCACTTTGCGTGCCCGGCGCCTTCGTTGGACGAGGACTGATCAGCGGCTACTGTCTGCCGCGCCAGTCTGCGTCGAGCCGAACGGAGCGCGATTCGTGGCGTCCCACCGCCGATCCGCCAGGGTCACCGTCCTCACCGCCGCCGCCGCGGCCACCGCGGCGGCGTCCCTCGGGGCCGTCCCCGCGAGCGCCGACCCCGGGCCCACGCCCGCGGCCACCCGCGCCACGGTCGACCGCCTCTTCGAGGAGGCCGAGAAGGCCACCGAGGGCTACAACCGGGCGGACGAGAAGGCGGACGCGCTGCGCCGGACGGTCTCCCAGGCGCAGGACAGCCTCGCCCGCGGCCAGGAACACATCAACCGCATGCGGGGCGCGCTCGGTTCGGTCGCCGGTGCCCAGTACCGCTCCGGCGGCATCGACCCCGCCCTCGCCCTGCTGCTCTCCTCCGACCCGGACAGCTACCTGGACCGGGCCTCCGCCCTGGACCGGGTCACCGCCCGCCAGAGCGCCGCGCTCGCCGAACTCCGGCGCGAGCAGCGCCGCCTGGGCCAGCAGCGGACCGAGGCCCGCGCGGTCCTCGCCGAACTGGAGCGCAGCCGGGCCGAGGTCGCCCGCCACAAGCGCACCGTCGAGAAGAAGCTGGCCGAGGCCCGCCGGGTGCTCGCCTCCCTCACCGTCGAGCAGCGCGCCGACTACGACCGCGCCTCCCGCACCGGGGAGCGCGCCGGGGACCCGGCCGGGGGGCCCGCCGCGGAGCTGCCGCCGCTCGCCGACCTCGGCCCCTCGCGGGCCGCCGCCGCGGTGATCGCCGCCCGCAGCGCGATCGGCAAGCCGTACGTGTGGGGGGCGACCGGCCCCTCGGCCTTCGACTGCTCGGGCCTGATGGTCTGGTCGTACCGGCAGGCCGGGATCAGCCTGCCGCGCACCTCCTCGGCGCAGCGGTACGCGGGCCGGCAGGTGCCGCTCTCGCAGGCGCAGCCGGGCGACCTCGTCACGTACCGCGGCGACGCCAGCCATGTGGCGATCTACGCCGGCAACGGCCAGGTCATCCACGCCCCGTACCCGGGCGCGCGGGTCCGCTACGACCCGGTGAACATGATGTCCCACGTGACCGTCACCCGGGTCTGAGAGGAGCCCCGTACGATCGGGGGCGTGGCGGGACGGCGGAGCGGAGTGGCGCGCGGCGCGGCGGCGGGGCTGCTGGCCGCGGTGCTCGCCCTCGCCGGGTGCGCGGCCCCCGAGCCGGCCGGACCGGCGACCGGGGAGATCCAGGGCCTGCTCGACCGGCACGCGAGGGCGCTGCTCGACCGCGACGAGGCCGGCTACCTCGCGGCCCTCGACCCCGCGCTCGCACCGGCCGCGCGCACCGAGTTCGACCGGCTCGCGAAGATCCCGCTGGGCGGCTGGACGTACCGGATCACCGACCTCGACCGGAGCGGCGAGGGCCGGGCCACCGCCAGGGCCGAGCTCGGCTACCGGATCAAGGGCTACGACTCCGGGCCCGCCACCACCGAGCGGGTCCTCGACCTCGCCGAGCGGGACGGCCGCTGGTACGTGACCGGGGACCGAGCCGCCGACGGCGCCCCGCAGCAGCTGTGGCAGCAGGGCGAGGTCACGGCCGTGACCGGCCGGCGCAGCCTCGTCCTGGGCGTGGGGCAGCGTCCGGAGCGGCTGCGGGAGATCGCGGCGGCGGCGGACCGGGCGGTGCCCGCGGTCGGGGACGCCTGGCGCGGGAACTGGGCGGGCCGGGTCGTGGTCCTCGTCCCCGCGTCGATCGAGGCGATGGGCCGGCTCCTCGGCGGGCCGGCCGCCTCCTACCGGGGCATCGCGGCCGTCACGACCGGCCGGGCGGGAGGCGGTCCGACGGCGGCCGCGGACCGGGTGATCGTGAACCCGGACGCGTATGCGGTGCTCGGCGCGTTCGGCCGGCAGATGGTCCTCACCCACGAGACCACCCATGTCGCGACCCGCGTCCAGACCACCACGGCCACCCCGGTCTGGCTCTCCGAGGGCTTCGCCGACTGGGTCGCCTACCGGGGCACCGACCGCACCGCCGCCCAGGCCGCCCCCGAGCTGCGCCGCGCGGTCCAGGCCGGCGAGCTCCCGGCGGAGCTCCCCGGTGACGGGGCCTTCGCCTTCGGCGGCGACGCGGAGGCGATGGCCCGGGCCTACGAGGGCGGATGGCTGGCCTGCGAGCTGATCGCGGACCGCTGGGGCGAGGAGAAGCTGACCGCGTTCTACCGGGCGGTGGGCGCGCACCCGGCCCGGGAGGGCGCGGTGGAGAAGGCGCTCCGGGAGGTCCTGGACACCACGCCGGAGGACTTCACCGCCGACTGGCGCGCGTACCTGGGCGAACGGCTCGGCTAGCTTTCCAGCCGCTCCAGGGCCTCCGCCAGCCAGGCCTTCTCCTCGGTGCCCGTCGCACGGGCGATCCGCAGCATCCCCTGCCGGAAGAGGTCGGGCTCCCGCTCGACGCTGACCGCGGCCCCGTCCTCGTAGAAGAAGCTGGCCGGGGTGAGCAGGAACTCCTGGCGGCGGCGGAGGACGGCCGCCTGGTCCGCCCGGTCGGGGAGGTGCCCGAGGAAGGCGAGCAGGGTGAACCAGCGCTGGCCGTCGGTGATCTCGGCGTCCTTGGGGGCGCGCAGCCGGGCGAGGAGCTCCCGGCGGCCCTCGGGGGTGAGCGAGAGCGTCCGGCGCGGGGCCGCGCTCGCGCCCGGCTCCGTACGGCTGTCGACCAGGCCGTTCTTCACCAGGCGGGTGATGGCGGGGTAGAGGGCGCCGTCGCTGACCGGGCGGACGTGGCCGCTCAGGCCCTGGATGCGCTCCTTCAGCTCGTAGCCGTGCAGCGGCTTCTCGTACAGGAAGCCCAGGATCGACAGCTCCAGCACCGGGCACCTCTCCTTCGCGCTCGTCGGGGCCGCCGCGCTTGTCGGGGGCCGTTTCTCATGCTACCTCTTTTCGATGTACCTCTATTCGAGGTACATCGGAAAGAGGGGGTCCCTTCGTCATGTCCGCACACCGCCGCACGCTCGTCCGGCTCGCCCGCCCGGTCTATCTCGAACTCCTCGCCGGAGTCGCCGCCGGCATCATCAACATGGTCTGGGTCGCCCGCCTCGGCGGGGACGCCGTCGCCGCCGTCGCCCTCGCCGGAAACGTCGAGAACCTCCTCCTCGGCGTCGTCCTCATGGCCGGCTCCGGCACCACCGTCCTCGTCGCCCGCGCCCGCGGCGCCGACGACCCCGGCGCCGTCCGCGCCGCCGTCCGCGGCGGCACCGCCCTCTGCGCCCTGCTCGTGCCGCCCGTCGCCCTCGGCGGACACCTGCTGCGCGAGCCGCTCGCGACCCTCCTGCTCGGCGGCTCCGGCCACCCCGCCCACGCCCTGGCCACCGCCTACTTCGCGATCTCGCTCCCCGGCACGGCCGTCTTCTTCGCCACGAACGTCCTCGACGGGATCCTCAAGGGCACCGGCGACACCCGCACCCCCATGCGGCTCGCCTTCCTCGCCAACGGGCTGATCCTCGTCCTCGACCCGCTGCTCATCCACGCGTACGGGGTGCCGGGCGCCGCCCTCGCCACCGTCACCGGCCGGAGCGTCGCCCTCGCCGCGGGCCTCGTCGCCCTGCGCCGCGACCCGCTCCTCAAGGCCGCGCGGGCGGCCCGGGCGGCCCTGCCCACGGCCGCCGCGCTGCGCCGCACCGCCGCCACCGGACTGCCCATGTCCGTCGACTTCGTGGTCCGGATGGCCGGGGCCCTCGCCCTCGTCTCCGTCGTCGCCCGGCTCGGCGTCACCGAGATCGCCGCCTACGGCATCGCCACCAAGGCCATGTACGTGGCGACCATGGCCTTCTACTCCGTCCGGCAGGCCGCCGCCATCCACAGCGCCCACCTCCTCGGCTCGGGCCTGGACGAGCGCCGGGCCGTCGGCCGGCAGGCCCTCCTCCTCGGCGGGACCCTTGGCACGGGCGCCGCCGGGCTGCTGTTCCTCGGCGCGGGACCCGTCATGCGGGCCTTCGGCGCCGAGCCCGAGGTGGCGGCGGCGGGCGCGCTCTTCCTGCGCTGCCTCGGCCCCTACCTGCTGCTCATGGCGGGGTACATCGCGCTCGCCGGCGTCTTCGAGGGCACCGGGGCCAGCCCGTACCTCGCGCGGATCACCGTCGCGGGCGTCCTCGTCCAGCTCCCGCTCGCGTACACCCTCTCGGGCGCCGGCCTCCCCGGGATCTGCCTGGCGATGGCCCTCGCCATGGGCGCCCAGTGCGCGGCCCTCGGCCTGCTGCACCGCCGCACCCTCGCCGCCCCCCGGGAGTCTCAGCGCGAGCTGGACAAGGCCTTCTCGAACGCCGGCTGAGTCGCCTGCGCGGGGATCCTCCCGGCCGCGGCCGCCGCGAGACGCGGCTCCGTCACCGTGTGCTGCCACAGGATCCGGCAGGCGATGACGGTGGCGGCGATCAGCAGACCGTTCCGGGTGAACAGCACCGCCATGCCCAGCGGATCGCTCCGCGTCACGTGCGAGAACCACACCGGGAACTCGAACTGCGTCACCGCCGTCGCCCAGAGCACCAGGTGCGCGGGCCGCCGCATCCGGCTCGACCGGTAGGCGAGGCACACCGCGGCCAGACCGACCAGCCACAGCATGTACTGGGGGGAGAGCACCCGGCTCGTCGTCGTGAACAGCAGCACCGCGACGAAGGCCGCGTCCGCCACCGTCGACGAGACGAAGCGCCGCGCCCGCAGCCGCCACACGAGCAGCCAGCCGAACGCGGCGATCGTGAGGACCAGCGCGGCCGTCGAGACCGTGGACACGTACGGGCCGAGGAACTCGATCGAGCCGTAGTTCATCCTCGCCCCGCCGTCCCAGCCGAAGTGCCGGACGACGTGGAAGACCATCGCGCCCAGCGACTCGACCTCCGTGCCCCGGTCGCGCTGGAAGCCCAGGAAGGCCAGCGCCCCCGGCATCCACACCAGGCAGAACGCGAGCACCGCGGCCGCCGCGCCCACCGCCGTCGACCAGGAGCGGAGCGTCGCCCGCCCCTTCGGGGTGCCGGCGAGCAGCAGCACCGGCCACACCTTCAGGACCGCGCCGAAACCGGCGAGCGCGCCGAGCACGCGCGGGCTGCGGCCCGCCGCGAGCAGCCCCGCCACCGCGACGGCGGTGACCATCACGTCGTACCGGGCGTACGCCGTCGGACCGAGCAGCGGGACGCCCGCGAGCCAGAACCAGGCGCCCCGGAGCGAGCGGCCGGAGCGGCGGCCCGTGTGGAGGAGCAGCCCGAAGACGAGCACGTCGCAGAGGAAGGCGAGGACGAAGAAGGCGGACGCGTAGCCGAGGAACGGCAGCACGGCGGGGGAGAGGATCGCGAACGCGGCGGCCGGCGGGTACTGCCAGGTGACGTCGTCCAGCGGGTACGTGCCCGTCCGCAGGACCTCGTACCAGCCCTGGTAGATGTTCGAGACGTCGAAGGTGACGTCCGGTCCGGGGATCACCACGACCTTGAAGACGCACAGCAGCAGCAGGACCCGGGACAGACCCCAGAGACCGAGCGGAAGCCGCAGACCCGTGCGTGACCCGTTCCCCGCCGCACCCGTCGTCACTGTCGCGTCCTTCTCCTGTCGGCCCGCGGTGGCGGGAGCGGTCGTGGTCCTGTCGGCCCGCGGTGGCGGGGCAGGTGTGTTGCCGGGTGGTGCAGGCGATCGCGTACTGTCGGCCACGATGCACAAGACCCTGATCGTAACCAACGACTTCCCGCCGCGTCCCGGCGGAATCCAGGCCTTCCTGCACAACATGGCGCTCCGCCTGGACCCCGACCGGATCGTGGTCTACGCCTCCACGTGGAAGCGCAGCCGCGAAGGGATCGAGGCGACGGCCGCGTTCGACGCCGAACAGCCTTTCACGGTCGTACGGGATCGCACCACCATGCTGCTGCCGACTCCTCGGGTCACCGCCCGCGCCGCCGCGCTGCTGCGCGAGCACGGCTGCGAGTCCGTGTGGTTCGGCGCGGCCGCGCCGCTCGGCCTGATGGCCCCCGCGCTGCGCCGGGCCGGCGCCCGCCGGCTCGTCGCCACCACCCACGGGCACGAGGCCGGCTGGGCCCAGCTCCCCGCCGCCCGGCAGCTCCTGCGCCGCATCGGCGAGGGCACGGACACGATCACCTACCTCGGCGAGTACACCCGCTCCCGGATCGCGGGCGCCCTCGCCCCGGCCGCCGCCGGCCGCATGGTCCAGCTCCCGCCCGGCGTCGACGAGAAGACCTTCCACCCCGGCTCGGGCGGCGACGAGGTCCGCGCCCGCCTCGGGCTCAGCGACCGCCCCGTCGTCGTCTGCGTCTCCCGGCTCGTCCCCCGCAAGGGCCAGGACACCCTGATCCGGGCCATGCCCGCGATCCTCCGCCGGGTCCCCGACGCCGTCCTCCTGATCGTCGGCGGCGGACCGTACGAGAAGGACCTGCGCCGCCTCGCCGCCGAGACCGGCGTGGCCGGCTCCGTGCGCTTCACCGGCGCCGTGCCCTGGTCCGAGCTGCCCGCCCACTACGGCGCCGGCGACGTCTTCGCCATGCCCTGCCGCACCCGGCGCGGCGGCCTCGACGTCGAAGGCCTCGGCATCGTCTACCTGGAGGCCTCCGCCACCGGCCTCCCCGTCGTCGCCGGCGACTCCGGCGGCGCCCCCGACGCCGTCCTCGACGGCGAGACCGGCTGGGTCGTCCGCGGCGAGTCCGCCGAGGAGACCGCCGACCGCGTCGCCACCCTCCTCCTCGACCCCGAGCTCCGCGCCCGCATGGGCGAGCGGGGCAGGGCCTGGGTGGAGGAGCGCTGGCGCTGGGACCTGCTGGCGGAGCGGCTGCGCGAGCTGCTGTAGGGAGTGCGCGGGGAGTCCGCAGGAACCGGCATGTTCGGGGCGGACGCCACCGGGATCGATCCGGTCCACCTGTCCGTGAGCCAGCTGGAGATCCGCAGCGTCTTCGGCGCCCCTTCG
>NZ_JBEXSZ010000110.1:0-28362 GCF_040613865.1 Streptomyces sp. NPDC006197
CTCGGCCGCGCGTGTCGAGCAACTCACAGCACGTGCGGCCTGGGCGGCCGCCGTCTCCGGCCAGCCCGCCGAGGCCCTCGGCGCCGCGCGGGCGCTCGCCGCGCGCCCCGACGTCGTCCGGGCCCTCGGCCTGGAGGAGCTGCGGCCCCGCGAGGCCGCCCGGCTCGCCGACCACCTCGCCCGGCACTGGCGCGGCGAGATGACGGACGACCAACTCCTCGCCGAGTGCGCCGGGTTCGTGGCGGCCCAGGCCCGCGAGTGGTTCGCGGGCGCCGACCGCCCCGGCGTGCTCCCCGAGGCGCTCCCCGCCCTGAACGCCGGAGCGTTCCGGATCGCCGTCGCCGTCTTCGACGGGTCCGCCTACAGCCTCGCCGCCGAGGCCGCCGAACTCCTCGCCTGGGAACTCGCCGTCACCCTCGACCCCGAACAGGCCCCCGGACGGCGCCTGTTCGGCGCGCACGCCGAGCACCGCCCGATGCGGGCGCGCGCCGTCCTGGAGGACGGGGAACTGGACCTCGGCCCGGCGAAGGTGCCGGTGCGGGCCGTGCGCTTCCGGGGCGAGGCCCTCGCCGCCGCCGTCCTCGGCGAGGTCTGGCACGGCTACCACAACGTCCGCGGACCGGTGGCGCGCTGGCTGCGCGCCCTCTGCGACGACCCGCGCGCGGAGGTGTGGGTGCGGGCCTCCGTCGCCGCGGGCGTGCTCTGCTCCTGGGACTGGATCCACGGCTTCCGGGAGCTGATCGTGCCCCTCGCCGTGACGGACGCGCCCGTCACCCGGCTGGCGGCCGCGACCGCGCTCGCCGAGTCCGCCCGCGATCCCCGGATCAGGCCCGCCGTCGCCTCCGTGCTCAAGGACTGGGCCGTCTCCGGAGAGCCCGCCCTCGTCGGCACCGCCCTCCTCGCCCACGGCTTCGTCCTGGCCGCCGGGGACGTGCCCGGCTCGCTCGACGCCCTCGCCCGGGTCGTCAGGACGTGCGAGCCCACCGACGGCGAGGTGCTCGCGCCCGCCTCCTTCAGCGTGACCCGACTGCTCGCCTCCGGAGAACCCGAACCCGTCCTCCGACGGCTCCACCAGTGGCTCGAGGACGGCCGCATCAACCTCGCCAACCTGGTCCACCTCGCCGTCATCAGCGCGCTCGGCACCCGGACCACCCACCTGTGGGGACTGCGCGAGGTGCCCGAACTCGACGAGCACGCGGCCCGCCCCCTGCTCGTCGCGCTGCTCGCGACCCGGCCCGCCCTCGCGCCCGAACTCGCGCGGCTGCTGCGGCACACGCTCGCCACGGCCCGCTCGGGCGAGGCCGCCCTCGAAGCCCTCGGCGGTCTGCTCCGGCGTGCCGCGAAGGACCCCGGGGCGCTCGGGCACGTCTGCGCCTTCCTGCCGCGCCTCGCGGTGGAGCGCCGCGACCGGGACCGGCTCAGGGGACTGCTGAACGAACTGGTCCGGGACCGCGACCGGCCCCTGGACAGGAGCGCGGCGCGCCGGATGTGGGACGCCGTGACGGAAGGAGCGAACCGATGACCGGGCCCGAGCAGAACAGGAACGCGCGGCCGGACGAGCGGGCGCGGTGGGACGAACGGGACCACGACGAGCGGCAGCGACGCCAGGGCCGGGACGGCCGGGAGCGGCAGGGGTACGAGGGCCGGGAGCAGCAGGGGTACGAGGGCCGGGAGCGGCGGCGGTACGAGGACCGGCGCGATCGGCAGCGGTACGAGGACCGGCGCGATCGGCAGCGGTACGCGGGACAGAACGGCGGACAGCACCCCGGCGGCCGCGACGCGGACGAGGACCCGGACCTCGACCCCGACCCCGCGCGGGACGAGGAGGCGGAACAGGCGCGCGGCGCGGGGCGGCAGCGCCCGGCGGCCACCGGCGGGGCCACGGCCGCCGGACGGCCGCGCGGCCCCCTCATCGGCGAGTACGCGCCCCCGTACCGCCGCCGGAGCGGCCGGGTCGCCGCCGTCCTCCTCTACCGCAACGGCGGCCACCGGGTGGTCTGGCCGGACCGCGTCGAGGACGTCAACAAGCCCATGTTCGGCTCCCCTTACACCGTCTTCGAGGTACGGCTCGGCCGCAACGTCACCGAGTTCCGGCTCCAGCTGCCGGCCGCCGGGGACGGCGTCTTCTTCGACGCCGTCGCCAAGGTCCAGTGGGTGGTGACCGACCCGCACCTCGTCGTCCAGGAGCAGGTCGAGGACGTCGCCGAGCTGCTCCACGACGAACTCCTCGACGGCCTGCGCAGGCTCTCCCGGCGCTTCCGGATCACCGAGGCGCAGCGCGCCGACGAGGCCGTGCGCGAGGAACTCGCCGCCGGGCGCCTCAGCTTCGGCCGGGACATCGGGCTGCGCACCCGGGTCCTCGTCTTCATCGACCTCGACGACTCCGTCAAGGCCGAGGTCTCCCGGCGCGACCGGTTCGGCGTCACCATGGAGGCCGACGCGCGCGCCGCCGAGGCCGAGCGGCGCAGGGAGGCGGCGGACCGCGCCCTGGTCGCCGAGCGCGCCCGCGAGATGGAGGCCCTCTTCCGGCGCGGGGACCTCGCCCAGATCGCCCACCACATGGCGATGCACCCCGACAAGCAGTGGGAGATCCGCACCCAGCTCCAGCGGGAGCGGCGCGAGGGCCAGGACGACTACCTGAGGGTCTTCAACCGGCTCCTGGACACCGGCGTCCTGGAACGGCACGACATCGGCGAGCAGATGTACCAGGTGCTCATGTACCTGCGGTCCCAGACCGGCACCGTCCTCGGCGGCATCACCGACCGGGTCCTCAACCCCTCGGGCGACACCTCGCGGCGCCGGCGCGCCCTGGAGGAGGCCTCCCCCGAGCCGAGCGACCCGGACTGGGACGAGGACCACCGGGACGCCCCGCGCGGGGACGAGGAGCACGGCGAGGCCCCGCGCGACGCCCGGGTCTACGAGCCGACGCGCGTCGAGTCGGGCTCCGAACGGGAACGGGAGCGCGAGAGGGAGTGGGGGCGGGGGCGGTCGCGGGGCCGTCACGACGACGGGTTCGACGACGGCCGGGACCGGTACGAGCCGGACTCCTACGAGCGCAACGACCGGTACGACCGGGACGACCCGTACGACCGCGAGGGCCGCGACCGGCCGCGCCGGGGCGCCGGTCCCACCCGGCCCAGCTCCGACTTCGACGACTGGGACGACGAATGAGCACCCCGGACCAGACCCCCGACCGCGCCCCGGCTCCGGACCGCGCCCCGGCCCCGGCCCCGGACCGTGCTCCGGCCCCGGCCCCGGCGCCCGACCGTGCCCCGGCCCCAGACCGGGCCCCGGCGCCCGACCGGGCCCCCGATCCGGCCCCGGCGCCCGACCGCGCCCCCGATCCGGCCCCGGCGTCCGCGCCCGCCCCCGTACCGCCCGGGGAGATGCGGTTCATGGCCGAGCGGCTCCTCTCCACCGTGCGCGAGGACATAGGGCGGGCCGACACCAAGGCCGCCATCCTGCTCTCCGGCGCCCTCGCCTTCCTGGCGGTCGTGTTCTCCGGGGACCGCGCCCCGCTGCCCGCGGCCGGCACCGGACTCGTGCTGTTCCTCGCGGCGGGCGCGCTGTGGACGGCGGGGGTCCTGATGCTCGTCTCGGTGGTCCTGCCGCGCACCCGGATCGGCGCGGACCGCACGTTCCTGCGCGAGCTGACGGCCGGTCCGTCCGCGGCGGTGCTGCGGGAACAGCTCGGCGCGTCCGGCGCGGACGCCACCGACTGGCTCCTCGAACAGGCCGGCGTGCACGGACTCGTGCTCGCGGCGAAGTACCGGTGGCTGCGCCTGGGCGTGTCCGCGCTCGCGCTCGGCGCCCTCCTGGCCCTCTTCAGCGAACTGTGGTGAGAGAGAAGATGCACTGGACCAGCAAGGGAAGCGCCCTGCTCCTCGCCGGGGCGCTCCTCGCGCTCCCCGGCCCGCTCACGGCGCCCCCCGCCACGGCCGCCGCCGGGCCCCCGGGCGCGTCCCGCACGGCCGTCACCGCCGCGGGGGCCTCCGGCGCGTCTCGTACCACCGTCACGGCCGTCACCGCCGCGGCGGCGTCCGACCCCGCCGAGGGCCCCGACCCGCTCGACTTCGCCGTCGTCGTCGACCAGTCCGCGAGCCTGGCCGAGAAGGACCTGGCGCGCGAGACGGAGGCGGCCGCGCTGCTCAGCCAGGGCGAGATATCGGACCGCTCCCGGGCCACCGTCATCGGCTTCGGCAGCTCCGAGAAGCCCGGCCAGTCGCCCGTGAACGAGGTCTGCCCGCTCACCGTCGCCGACGCGGCGGGCCGCGAGCGGCTCAGCGCGTGCGTCCAGCGGCTGGGCCGCCGCGACGCCCGCACGGGCCCCGGTACCGACTTCCCGGCCGCGATCCGGCAGGCCGTCACCCGCCTCACGGAGGCCCGGCCCGCCACCGCGAAGACCCCGGCCGCGCCGAAGGTCGTCTTCCTGCTCACCGACGGCAGACTGGACGTCGCCGACAGCCCCGAGTACGGCACCGACCGGGACACCCGCCAGTCCAACGGGGCGCGGCGGCTCACCGAGGAACTCGCCCGCGCCCGGGCGGCCGGCGTCCAGATCTGGCCGCTCGGCTTCGGCAGCGAGATCGACCGCTCCGCGCTGACCGCCATGGCCGAGGGCGGCTACCGGGGCGCCTGCTCCGACGTCCCCGGCTCCGTCCCCCGCATGCGCGTCGTCGGCACCTCCGCCGAGATCGACAAGGCGCTCCAGGAGACCTTCGCCGCCGCCCGCTGCGCCCGGATCGCCCAGGGCACCGTCGGGAAGCCGCCCGCCGACCTGACCGTGACCATCCCGCCGATCGCCACCGACGGCTCCCTCACGGTCGCCAAGCACGACCCGAAGGTGCGGGTCACGTACTACGACCCGGCGGGCCGCAAGGTGCCCGTACGGGGCGAGTTCGACGGCTCGACCTTCGAGGTGAGCGGCCAGGACGGGCCGGTCGAGGCGCTGCGCGTGAAGGACCCGCTGCCCGGCCGCTGGCGCGTGCACATCGAGGCGCCGGAGGGCCACCGCGACCGGGAGGTCGCCGTCCGGGCCATCTGGCAGGGCCGCCTCCGCTCCGACGTCACCCTCGACCCGGCGTCCCCGCGCGCGGGGGAGAAGGTCACCGTGCAGGTGCGGATGCAGACCCGGCGCGGGGTCGTCATCACCGACCCGCGGCAGCTGGCCGGTCTCACGGCCTCGGCCGAGGTCGCCGGCGCGGGCTTCGAGCCCTTCGCCTTCCGGCTCGCCGACGACGGGCGGGCCCCCGACGCGAAGGCCGGGGACGTCCGTTTCACCGGCACGTTCACCCTGCCCGCCGGGGCCACCGGCGACCTGGAGCTCGCCACCCGCATGGCGGCGCCCGGCATCACCTCCGACCGGCGCCCGGTGCACGCCCGGCGCGGCCCGGACGTGCCGGTGCTGACCGCGGGGCTCGTCGTCGACCGCGTCACCGTGCACCCGGGCGGCACCGTCCGGGGCACCCTCGACGTCACCAACAACGACTCCGCCCCGCACACCCTGCGGCTCGCCCTCCAGGACCAGACGCCCGGCGCCGAGCTCACCGTCGCCCCGACCCCGGTGACCGCGCCCGCGGGCAAGAGCACCCGCATCCCCTTCACGGTGACCCTCGCCGCCGGCACGGCCCTCGGCGAACTGGGCGGCCGGGTCGCGGTCGTGGACACCGGCGACGGCGACACCGTCCTCGACACCGCCTTCCTGGACGTCCTCGTCGTGGCGCCGCCCACCTGGTGGGACCGCTGGTGGAAGGCCGTCACCGGCGGCGCCGTCGCCCTCCTCGTGCTCGCCGCCCTCGCCGGCGTCCGGCTCGCCGCCCGGCGCCGCCGCCGCGACCTCACCGGGGTCACCCTGGAACTGCGCGACGACGGCCGGTCCCTGCACTCGCTGACCATCCGCAGGGGGCAGAGCGAAGGCGGGACCTTCACCTTCACCGTCGACGAGCCGTACGGGGCGATGCCGATGCTCCGCGGTGTCCGCGGCACCGCCGCCTCCACCGCCCACGTGCTGCGCCGCACCGGCTCCGGCGAACTGCTGCTGCGCCCCCGGGGCGGCGGCCAGGTGCCGGTGAGGGCCGGGGAACCGGTCGGTCTCGGCGACCACGAACTCGTCGTACGGGGCGCGCGGACGCCCTCCCCGCGGACCCGCGACCTCCCGTGGTCCCGGCGCCCCCGCACCCCCCGGCGCACCGGACCCGGCACGGACACCGGCCTCGGCACCGGTACGGGAGCCGCACCGGGGACCGCCCCCGGGGCGGCCGGGGCCACCGGCGGGTCCGACACCTACGACGTGAACTTCTGAACGGGCACCGAGGAGAGACGACATGAAGATCTACCAGCCCATGCTCTTCGTCGGACTCGGCGGCACCGGCGGAAGGATCGGCAGCGAACTCGAACGGCAGCTGCGCCGGGAGCTGTGCGGACCCGACGGCACCGACCTCGTCGACGGCGGCCGCCGACTGCCCTTCCAGCTGCCCGACTGCCTCCAGTTCGTCTACGCCGACTTCAGCGAGGGCGAGCTGCTGAGCCAGCCCCAGTTCCGGGCCAAGGGCGCCGAGGGCGCCGCCTTCGCCCGCACCTCCCGCATGGTCCGCGACCTGCTGCCCACCGACTTCGACTCCTCGCCCGAGGTGACCCGCATGCTGCGCGTCTCCGTCCCCGAGGAGACCCGGCACTGGCTGCCGCCCCAGGCCCGCCAGCCGCGCGTCGCCCCCCTCAACAGCGGCGCCGGGCAGCTGCCGACCGTCGGCCGCGCCGCGCTCTTCGCGACCGTGCGCTCCGGCCTCGAACCCGTCCTGCGGCAGCTCCGCGAGGCGATCGGCGCCATCGGACAGGCGGCCGGCGACCTCAAGCGGGTCGGCGGCGGCCGCATCCGGGGCTGCGACGTCTTCGTCGCCTTCTCCGTCGCCGGCGGCACCGGCGCCGGCATCTTCTACGACTTCATCCACCTCATCGGGCACGAGTTCCGCAACGCCAAGGTCCCCGGCGTCAAGATCTACCCGCTCGTCGTCATGCCCTCCGCCTTCCCGCCCGAGGCCGGCGGCGGCCGCGAGGCCGAACTCAACGCCGCCCGCGCCCTCGTGGACCTCTCACGGCTCGTCGACGACCAGAACGTGCCCGACGCCCTCGAGACCTTCGGCGACGTCGAGGAGCGGGGCCGGCTCAGCGTCACCTATCCGGGCGACGGGGTCGTCGCCCTGCGCCCCGCCACCATGCAGACCGCCTTCCTCTTCTCCAAGCCGGCCGTCATCGGCACCGAGGACCTCCGCCGCTCCATCACCGCCATGGTGATGTCGCTCATCGGCACCGAACTCGGCGAGGACAGCAACTCGGTGAACCGCGCGGAGGACGACTACCAGTCCTTCGCCGCCAGCTTCATCAACAAGAGCGTGGAGCGTGCGACCCCGGCCCGTACCGGCATCGGCTACCGGGGCATGTCCACCAGCCTCGCCGCCTCCCTCACCGTCCCCGTCGACGACCTCGCCGAGATCGTCGCCGCCCGGCTCCTCGCCCAGGCCGTCCGCGGCATGTCCGAACGCGCCCGGCGGCCCGCCCGGGACGGCCAGGACCTCGTCCGGGACCTCTTCACCCGCTCCGGCATCGGCCGTCTGTGGAGCCGCGAGGCACCGGACGTGCCCCTGCCCGAGCAACTGCCCCGGGGCAGCCGCGACATCACCCAGGAACTCCGGCGGCGGCTTGGCGACATGGAGGATTCCCTCCAGCGCCTCGACGTCCAGCTCTCCCGCGAGATCCCGCGCCTCACCGAGGACTTCAGGCCGGGCGCGGGAGCCCGCGAACTCCTCGGCATCATCGGCCCGTTCCAGCTGGAGACCGTCCTCGCCGGACTCCCCAGCCACCCCGACCGGGTGGCCAGGGAAGGCTTCACCGGCATGCTCGACAACCGGCGCAACGACCCCGAACGGCCCCCGAACGTCCAGACCGCCGCCCCCAACATCCCCCACATCAAGCGCAGCGTCGGCGGAGTCGTACCGGCCCGGTGGACCGACCCCGACGTCCAGGACACGCTCGCCGCGCAGCAGGCCTGGTACCAGTGGCGCGCCCGCGTCCTCTGGCACCGCGGCTGGCAGGCCGGCGAGGCCCAGTGGCGGCCCTCCCTCAACCGCGTCACCAACGAGGTCGCCGAACTCACCAAGGTGCTCCGCGCCCACGAACAGGACGAGGCGAAGTCCTTCGCCGACAGCCGCCGCGAGCTCTACCGCGACGACCGCGCCGGCATCGCCTACCTGCTGCCCCCGCAGAACACCCTGCGCGCCTTCTACGACGACGTCGTCGACCGGCTCGCCCAGAGCGAGGGCCTCCCCGAGGCCACCGACGCCGCGACCCTCCTGGACCGGCTCGTCGGGCCCGACGACTGGCGGCGCGCCCTCGACGCGGTCCGCCGCTCCTCCGGGGCGGCCGTGAAGGAGATCAAGCAGGTCGTCGAGCGGCGGGTCAAGCGCCTCTTCGGCGAGGCCAACGAGGACGTCTTCGCCCGCCCCCTGCTGCCCTCCATGGAACTGCTGCTGCGGGCCGCCGCCGGCGACGAGACCGCCGAGGCGAAGGTCGACCCGCGCTGGCTCGACCAGTTCCGCGCCCGGCTCGCCGGACTCCTCCCCGTCGGCTTCGTCCCGGACGGCAGCGGCCCGCTCAAGATCCTCATCGTGCACCCGGCGAGCGAGTCGGACGGCCGGGCCGCCGGCTTCCTCTCGCAGGAACTCAACCTGCCCGCCCGGGTGTTCCCCGAGTGCCGGGCCGTCGACACCGACTCCATCACCGTCGTCTTCTTCCGCAGCGGCATGAACCTCACCGACATCTCCGAGGTCCGCAGCGTCCTCAGCCTCTGGTCCGAGGCCCGCGACTCCGGCGGCGAGGACGACTTCCTGCACTGGCGCCAGCGGCTCGGCTACCAGGACGACTGGCTCGTCTCCACCGAACCGGACCGGCAGCGCATCCTCCACCGGCTGCTCTGCGCGATGTGGAACGGCCACATCGCGGCCGAGGGCCCGGCCGACTCACCCCACCTCGTCCGGATCAGCCTCCAGGACGGCGAGTCGGCGACCATGTCGCTGCGCCTGGAGGGCTTCGACGGCTCGCTCTCCAGCTGGGCGGGGCTGCTGCGCGCGTACGAACGCTCGGCGCTGCTCGACGAGGGGCAGATCATCGAGCAGTTCTGCGAACGGCTCATGCGCGCCCTGCCCAAGGGCCTCGCCCAGGTCCCGGCGCCGCCTTCACGGCTCTTCACCCACTTCGTGGAGAACATCGCCCCGCGCCAGCTCCGCCTGATCGACGAGATCGCCGCCGAGTACGGCCCGGCGGACAGCGAATGGCTGGCCCCGCTCCGCCACCTCTGGGAGGTCACCTACCCGGGCGCCCTCGACATGCGCTTCCCGAGCGCGGCCCGCGCGACCCGCGCGAGCCTCCGCGCCCTGTACGAACGCCACGCGCCGCGCCAGGGCCGCCCGCAGAGCAGGCGACCCGACCCCCTCCCGAGGGCCCGCCGGGAGCCCGATCCGCGCACCGGCCCCGATCCGCGCCCGGGGCACGGACCGCGCCCCGGGTACGGACCGCGCCCCGGGTACGAGGAGGGCGCACGGTACGAGGAGGGGACCGGGTACGGCCCACGGCCCCCGCGCGGACCCCGCCCCGCACCCGAGGACGACGCCGGGCACGGGCCCCGGCCCCGGTACGACGACGGGTACGAGCCCCGACCCCGGTACGACGACGGCGCCGGGCACGGGCCCCGCCCCGCGCCCGAGTCCCGACCCGGGTACGAGGACGACGCCGGGTACGAGGACGGCGCCGGGTACGACGACCGCGCTCGGCGCGACCCGCGGGCCGGGTACGCGAGCCGGCCCGCCCCCTCGACGCCGTCCGCCTACGAGGGGGACTGGGAGCTGGAGCCCGAGCCGGACTTCGGGCCCGCGTACGAGGAGGACTTCGGGGCCGACGACGAGCCGTACCGCCGCGACCGGGACGGTGAGGAGGAGTGAGCCCACGCGTCCCTCCTGTTCTTCCCGAACGGCCGCTGCCGGGCCACGCCGTCTGCCTCGACCTGCGCACGCCGCCCGCCGGGGCGCACGACGCCGAGGCAGCCGTCCGCGCGGCCCTGGACGTCCCGCAGCCCGGCGGCGAGCGGCGCTTCCTCGTCGTCGACGAGGCCGACCGGCTCGTCGCCCACCAGCTGCTCTACGAGCGCCTCTCCTCCTACGGGCCCGCGCACGTCGTCTGCCTGGCGGTCGGCGCCCGGGGCGAACGGACCCTGAGCCGCTCCCTCACCCTCCGCCCGCCCGCCGCCGGCGTCCTGTGGGTCTTCGACTCCACGGAGGACGGCGTGCCGGGCGAGGCCGTGCTGCGCCCGCTCGTCGACGTCCTGTCCACGCCGGAGGTCTTCGACGCCGTCCTGCGCGCGCTGGGCGAGGTGGTGCACGGCGTCGCCGTGCCCGCCGTGCGGGTCCTGGAGCACGACCTCACCGACGAGGCCAGGGCGCGGGCCTGGCGGCAGGCCGTGGAGGGGCTCGCCGGACCGGACGTCCCGGCCGGGAGCATCTCCGCCGAGCAGGTGCCCGGCGCGCTCGCACTCCTCCTCGACGAGGGCGTGCCGCGCTCCCTGTCCGGGCACCGGTGGCTGCCGCCCCAGGGCCGGGCGGGAGCCAGGCTCGCCGCCTGTGACGCGGCGGTCGGCGAGGCCGTCGAGGGCTACCACCGGGTCCGGGGCTCGGCCGGTCTCCTCACCGGAGCCGGCCGGAGCGTCGACCTGCCGGGGGACCTGGAGCGGGTGACGGAGGAGCTGGACCGGTTCCGCACCGCCGTCGCGGACGCGTTCGGCGCGGCGGGCGGCACCCGGCTCACCGCCGAGCACCGGGGGGTGCTGCGCGACCGGGGCGTCGAACTGCCGGAGCTGCCGCGGGAGATCTCCCGGGCCGGGATCGTCCCGGCGCTGCGCGACCTCACCCACGACCTGATCGGCAAGGGGCTGCCGCTGCGGTCCGTGGCGGCCCGGCTGTCCGCGCTGTCCGCGCGCACCGCACCCGTGGGCAGCGCGGCCCGCCTCGCCCGGCTCGACGCGATCTGCGGTCCCGAGCGGCTGCGGCGGCTCGGCGCCCGGTACCCCTTCACGGCGGGCGGTTCGCGCCCCGCGGCCTTCGCCGTCACCGGGCTGCTCGCGCTGCTCGCCGGCGTCTGGCCGGTGCTCGGCTGGGTCCTCGGTCCGGCCGTCGGCGTCCTCGCCGCCGGGCTCGCGCATCTGATGCTGCGGCGCAGGCCCAACCGTTCGCCCGACGGTCGGATCGACGGCGGCGGGGCCACGGGCGCGGCGCCCCGGCTCTTCGGCGGCCTGCTTGGCGGTCTCGTGGGGGCGGGCCTCGGCTCGTTCCTGGACCTGCCCGTCTGGGCGCCGCCGGTGGCGGCGGCCGTGGCCGTGGCGGCCGTCGTGCTGCTCGCGCTGCGCGACTGGAGCCGGGCCGTGGACGAGTGGTGGGCGCGCGCGGACCCGGAGGAGGCCTGGCGGATCCTGCGGGAGATCCAGGAGCTGGTGGTCACGACCGCCGTGCACGACTGGCTCTTCGCCGAGGTGCGGCACCACTGCTCGACCGGGGCGGGAGCCGTCGCCGGGCTGCTCCGGGGCCTCGCGGAGACCGCCGAGGCGCACGGGCAGCCGCACGCGGTGCGGAAGGACGACCGGCCGGAGGCCGAGCCGCCGCCGGCCCGGGAGACCGGGGCGGCGTCCTGGAGCTGGGAGGACTGGCGGGACGACGGGGACGACTGGGGGGAGGGGACGGAGGCCTGGGGGGACGGCGCGGAGGACGAGCTCTGGTCCGACCCGGCCGGGGGGACGGCCGGGCCCGCCGCCCCCGAACCCCCGTCCCCGTCTCCGTACGACCCGCCCGGCCGGGACACCGGAGGCTCCCTCGACGGACCGCCGTCCGGCCCCGCGCCCGGCTGGCTGGAGCGGCGGTACGGGGACGGGGGCCCCGCGCTCGTCGACACCCTGGTCGGCGACCTGGTCGCCGGGACCGTCCTGATCCTCGACCGGTGCTGGGCGGGCATCGAGCGCGACCCCGGCGCCCTCGCGCGCGCCGGTCACGAGCAGCGGCTCTCCGAGCTCCTGGACGAGACCCGGCTCCGTCTGGAGCGGGACGTGGCCGCCTCGCCGCCGCCCCGGTACGAGGGCCTCCGCGACCCCGACGCGCTCACCTCCCTCGCGGTGTTCACCGACCGTTCCGACCGGCCCGACGCGGCCCGTCTCACCGGCGTCGCCGCCGACGCGGTGGCCCGGCTGCTCCTGGCGGAGGACGACCCCGGCCGTACGGTCGCGCTGTGCGGCCCCGAGCACCTGCGGCTGCTCTCCCACGATCCGCTCGCGGCCCGTCAGGTCCGCTTCGTGCCCGAGGCGATGCGGCGCGGCGCCGCCGGGGACGACATCTGGCGGGGCACCGCCGAGGACGTGGTGTGGACCGGCGCGGGACGGCACGCCGGCATCCTCCGTCTCGTACCGCTGCGCGCGGACGTCGTGCACACCGTCCGCGCCGAGGAGGCGGGAGAACCGTGACCGACCCGAACCACCCGAGCGACCCGAACCGTCCGAAGGGCCCGGGCGACCCGAGCGACCCGAACCGTCCGAAGGGCCCGGGCGACCCGGGCCACCCGAACCGGCCGACCGGGCCGGACCACCCGGGCGACCTGAACCAGCCGCTCGGGCCGGACCACCCCGACCACCTGAGCGAGCCGACCCCGCCGTCCCATCCGTACTACCAGGAGCTGGAGTTCCTCACTCCCCGCGAGGCGCCGGTGCGCTTCGCCGTGCGCTACGGCGAGGACCGCCGGCCGCCCGGCCGTCCCGGGGTCCTCGCGCGCCGGGCGACCCTGGGCGCGGGCGCGCACGTCCTCCAGTACCGGCTCGCGTCGTCCGCGCAGGGCGACCCGCACGCCTACGCCCTCCTCGAACGGGAGGCGGCGGCCGCCGTCGCCCTCGAACGCCGCTACGGCGGCGCGAAGTTCGGCGCGGTCTTCGCCAGGATCGTCGGATTCGACCTGACCGCCGCCGAGCCCTTCGTGCTGTACCGGCCGCCGTCCGGACGCCCGCTGTCCGAGTGGGCCGGGCGGCTCGGCGCCGAGGACCAGGAGCGCATCACCGGCCAACTCGCCATGGCCGTACGGCTCCTGGACGGGGCCGACCTCGTGCACCGGGCCATCGCCCCCGACACCGTACGGTGGGACGGCGCCCGGGTCCGGCTCTGCGAACCGTACGCCGCGCAGCGCGCCGGGGAGGCCCGCGAACCCTTCGGCGGCGCCCCCTGGGCCTCGCCCGAACAGCGCGCGGGCCAGGGCGTCGCCGACCCGCGCGACGACCTGTGGTCCGTCGCCGAACTGGCCTACTACCTCCTCTCCGGCCGCCCCGACCGCGGCGAGGGACCCCCGGCCGACCTCGCCGACTACCGGCGCCTGGCCGCCCTCGGACAGAGCGGGCTCTTCGCCGCGCGCGCGGCGGACCGGCCCCGGCCGGCCGAACTCATGCGGCTCCTGCACGTCCCCGACCCGCTCGCCACCGGCATCGGGGCGGCCGACCCGCTCGACCGGTGGCGCACCGAGTACGACCACCAGATCGCCAGGAAGCGCGCGGCCACCGGCGGCGCCCCGCCCCCCGTGGAGGCGGAAGGACCGCCCCCGCCGGACCCACGGCCCTCGCGCCCCTCCCTCCGCGACCGGATCTTCGGCGGCGGAGGCGACGCCTTCCGGCCCGCCGCCCCCGCCGTGACGCCCGAACCGGCGCCGCCCCCGCCGCCGCGCGGCCGCATGTGCCCGCACTGCCTGCTCCCCGTCGAGTACGACGAACGGCTGCTCGTCACCATCGACGCCAAGGGCAACCGGATCCCGCTCGACCTCAGCGCCGAACGCCGCCCCGGCCACGTCGCGGACGCCCTGCGCAAGGCCTACCACCTGTGCCCGCACACCGTGGACGGCGACGAGGAGCACGAACTGCCCGTCCCCTACCTCACCAACGGCGAACCGCTCTCCGTCGCCCTCGTCGGCAGCTCCTCCGTCGGCAAGACCCACCTTCTCGCCGCCATGCTCGGCGAGGTCGAACTCGGCGGCCTCGAACCGTACGGACTCAAATGCCGGCCGCTCAACCCCGAAGCGCACCGCACCTATCTGCGCGAACGGGTCCAGAGCCTCCAACAGGGGCGGCAGCTCGGCCGTACCGGACAGCAGACCTTCGCGCGGTTCGCCGACGGCCTGCTCGTCTCGGCGGGCGGCGCGCAGCCCCGCCCCGTCGTCTTCTTCGACCTCGCCGGCGAGGACCTCGCCCAGGACGGGGAGGTCGGCCGCTTCCTCATGGGCGTCGACGCCTTCGTCTTCGTCCTGGACCCGCTGCGCGCCCTCCGGCTGCCCGGACTCGACCCGGTGCGCGAACAGAGCGGGCTGCGACGGCGCGACCTCGGCGACGAGGCCTTCACCACCGTGCTCAACCGCATCCCCCGGCAGCGCGGCGGACTCGTCGCCGCGCCCGCCGCGCTCGCCGTCAACAAGAGCGACCTCGTCCGCTTCGAACCCGTCGTCGACCGCTGGCTCGGCCGGGCGCTGCCCGGCCGCCACGACCCCGCCGCGCTCCGCGAGGAGAGCCGGGACGCGTACGCCTTCCTCGCCCACCACGCCAGCGCCGCCTGGCTCAAGCCCTTCGACGACTGCGCCGACTGCACCCTGCACTTCGTCGCCGCCACCGGAGGGCAGGCGCGCGGCGACCGATTCCCGCACGGGGCCCGGCCGCGCCGGGTCCTCGCGCCGCTGCTGTCGCTCTTCGCCCTGTGCGGGCTGCTGCCCGGGGCGGAACCCAGGGAGGGGATCGTCCGATGACACGGACGGAGAACGAGGCCGACCAGATCGTCTTCCGCTGGGACAGCGAGAACCTCACCGGCAACACCGGCTTCGGGCCCGTCGCCTGGTCCGGGCCCCGCGACGAGACCGAGAACCTCTTCCAGCTCTCCGGCCCCGTGCTGCGGGCCGGCGGGGACGAGACCCGGCCGGCCCTGATCCGGCTCCGGCGGCGCGACCACGTGATGCTCATCCGGCGTGCGCCCTTCACGGACGCCGACGGCAGGACGTCCGTGCTCTGCCACGCCCTCGTCGGCGCGCCCGCCCTCCTCGCCCCCGCCGTCTGCCTCGGGCTCCACGGCTGGGACTGGGACGGCGCCGCCGCCG
This sequence comes from Streptomyces sp. NPDC006197, assembly GCF_040613865.1. Lineage (NCBI taxonomy): Bacteria > Bacillati > Actinomycetota > Actinomycetes > Kitasatosporales > Streptomycetaceae > Streptomyces > Streptomyces sp. NPDC006197. The sequence continues at coordinate 15,196 of NZ_JBEXSZ010000110.1, forward strand.
CGAACGCCGCCGAGGCGCGGGGTCCGCTGCCGGTGGTCCCGGCGGAGGCCCTCCTACCCGCCGCGAGCCGCCGGGGCCCGGCGGAGCTCGACCGGCTCCTGCCGTACGCGGCCGAGGAACTCGTCGGCGCGGTCGCGGAGTTCCTGCGCCACCCCGACGACCTGTTCACCGTCCTCGACGAACGGGGCGACACCGCCTGCCCCGTCCTGTGGGGGCTGCACGGCATGCTCGGCGCGCTCAGCAGACGACCGTGGACCTTCGCCACCCACGACACGGCCGAACTTCCCTCGCTCCGTTTCGTGTTCGTCGGCCGCTGGTCCGGCGCGGCGAGCCGCAACACCGAGCGGCGCCGCGTCGACCCGCGCGAGCGGTGCGGCGACCGGGCGGAGGAGGTCGCGGCCCGGCTCGTCCGCCACCACCTGTGGGAGGTCGAGGAGGGGAAGGGCCGCGACCGCGTGATCGGCAGAGCCCTCCGCACCGCCGCCGCCACCTACCGGGGCACGCTCCTGGAAACGGCGTCCCGGGCCGCCGACCGCCTGGACGCCGTCGACCCCCGCACGAACGCCTCCCACCGGGGAAACCCGCTCCCACCGGAGCCCGAGGACCGGGGGACACCGCCTTCCTGGGACCGGACCGCACCGACCCCCCGCCCCGGGGCCGGACCGGGCCACGGGACCGGCGGCGCTCGACGGGACCGGACCACGCCGCCCCTCGGGTACGAGGACGCACGGGACCCTCGGGGCGAGGACGCGCCGGGCGCCGGGTACGGGGGGCGCGGGGAGCAGACCCCGCCGGGCTCTTGGGACGAGGGCACCGGCGGTCGCCGGGAGCAGCCCCCGCCGGACCCCCGGGACGAGGACGTGCGAGGTGCCGGGTACGACGGTGCCGGGGGCCGCCGGGATCCGGACCCCCAGTACTTGGACCCTAGGAACTCGGACCCTAGATACCCGGGCCCCCAGTACTCGGGCCCCCAGCACCCGGACCCCCAGCACCCGGACCCTAGGCACTCGGACCCTAGGCACTCGGACCCCCGGCACCCGGACCCTAGGAACCCGGACCCCCGGCACCCCGGCTCGTCGGATCCCCGGCGGCTCGGCCCGGGGAGTGACGGGTACTCCGACCCGTCGGGCTCGCGGTACCCGGCCGTCCCCGGGACGGGACGGGTGGGGCGCCCCGCTCCGCCCGGCCCGCGTCCGGACTCCGACGGCGCGCGGGAGGCCTCGTGGGCCCCGGACGGGCGCGCACCCGAGTCGTCGGCCGACCCCGGTCGGGCGCCCGCGTACCCCCCCGAGCCCCCGCTGCCGCCCGCACCTCCCTCCGCTCCCGTACCCCAGCCCCCGTCCGCCCCCCGCCCCGCCGACGGGCCCCGCCCGGTCGTCTACCCCCGGCCCGTGCTGCCGGTCGTCGGGCCGCAGTGGACCGGGCCCGGCAAGGGCGTGCGGCGGCGGCCGCGGGGGCGGGAGGCCGAGACCTCGCTCGTGCACAAGCTGCCGACCGTGCGGAGCGTGGAGGAGGCGCGGGAGCTCGTCGTGAAGGGCGGCAGCCGTGAGCTCCTGGAGGCGCTGCGCCGGCCCCATGCGTACGCCGTCGTCACCGTCCTGCTCCGGGAGGTCGCCCGGCGCCTGCCGTCCTGGGGCCATCCGATGCGCCGGGAGCTCTGCGAGGTGGCGATCGCCCGGGAGCTGTGGGCCGTCCCGCCGCCCACCGCGCGGGACGACCCCTCCGAGCCGCCGGAGGAGCAGCGCGCGGCCAACGCCGCCGAGCTGCACCGCTGGGCGGTCCGCCCCCTGCTCGGCGGCGGCGACGCCCCGGTCGGTACGGTCGCCGAACTGCTGTCGCGGCTCCGTACGAGCCCGGAGCCGTCCGCCCGGGAGGCGTTCTGGCTGATCGTCGACGGGGAGAGCCCGGGCCTGCCGGACGCGGTCTGGCTGACGCTCCTGAAGGAGGCGTACGGCCTGCCGCGCACCGCGCACCGCCCGGGCCCCCCGTCCCCCGCGCCCGCCGCCCCGGACGACCCCGGCAACGGCTACACCCGCCGTTTCCTGCGCCGGGCCGCCTTCCTGATCGGGGGTCTGCTCGTCGCGATCGTGCTGATCGGCGTGGTCCAGTGGGTCACGTGACCGCGAGGGGCCCCGGGGCGAGCACGCCGAAAGGCGGGCCGGGGCCGCCCGGCTCCGTCAGGATGGACGCATGGGATTCCATGTCGATTCCGAGACCGGGCGGCTGCGCCGCGTCATCCTGCACCGGCCCGATCTGGAGCTGAAGCGGCTCACTCCGTCCAACAAGGACGCCCTCCTCTTCGACGACGTGCTGTGGGTGCGCCGGGCCCGGCAGGAGCACGACGGCTTCGCCGACGTGCTGCGCGACCGGGGGGTGGAGGTGCACCTCTTCGGGGACCTGCTGCGCGAGGCCCTGGAGGTGCCGACGGCCCGCGCGCTGGTCCTCGACCGGGTCTTCGACGAGAAGGAGTACGGGCCGCTGGCCGCCGACCACCTCCGCGCGGCCTTCGACTCGTTGGACGCCGCCGCGCTCGGCGAGGCACTGGTCGGCGGCATGACGAAGCGGGAGTTCCTGGCGGCGCACCGGGAGCCGACCTCGGTCCGCTTCCACGCCATGGACCTGGACGACTTCCTCCTCGGACCGCTGCCGAACCACCTCTTCACCCGGGACACCTCGGCCTGGATCTACGACGGCGTCTCCATCAACGCCATGCGCTGGCCGGCCCGGCAGCGCGAGACGGTGCACTTCGAGGCGATCTACAAGCACCATCCGCTGTTCACGGGCCCGCAGGCGGGTGCCTTCCACCACTGGTCGGAGGGGCAGTCGGACTATCCGTCGACGATCGAGGGCGGGGACGTCCTGGTCATCGGCAACGGCGCCGTGCTGATCGGGATGAGCGAGCGGACGACGCCGCAGGCGGTGGAGATGCTGGCCCGGGGGATGTTCGCGGCGGGGTCGGCGCGCACGATCATCGCGTTGGACATGCCGAAGCGGCGGGCGTTCATGCACCTGGACACGGTGATGACGATGGTCGACCAGGACACCTTCACGCAGTACGCGGGTCTGGGGATGCTCCGCTCGTACACGATCGAGCCGGGGGACGCGGGGCAGTCCCTCCGGGTCACCGACCATCCGCCGGAGCAGATGCACGGTGCCATCGCGGCGGCCCTCGGGCTCCAGGACATCCGGGTGCTCACGGCGACCCAGGACGTGCACGCGGCCGAGCGGGAGCAGTGGGACGACGGGTGCAACGTGCTGGCCGTGGAGCCGGGGGTGGTCGTCGCGTACGAGCGGAACGTCACGACGAACACGCACCTGCGCAAGCAGGGCATCGAGGTGATCGAGATCCCCGGCAGTGAGCTGGGCCGGGGGAGGGGCGGTCCGCGCTGCATGAGCTGTCCGGTGGAGCGGGACGCCGCCTGAGGGGCGAAGGCCACGGGAGAGGGGGCTGTATAGAAATGTTGGAGTGCGTATACACTTCCAGAGTCCCGACAGCCGTCCTCCCGACCCGTACCCACAGGAGCGCGTCCCATGGCCACAGACCTCATCGGCCGCCACTTCCTCAAGGAGCTGGACTTCACCGCCGAGGAGTTCCGCGCCCTGATCGCGCTCGCCGCCGAGCTCAAGGCCGCCAAGAAGGCGGGCACCGAGGTGCAGCGGCTGCGCGGCAGGAACATCGCCCTGATCTTCGAGAAGACCTCGACCCGCACCCGCTGCGCCTTCGAGGTCGCCGCCGCCGACCAGGGCGCCTCCACCACCTACCTCGACCCCTCGGGCTCCCAGATCGGCCACAAGGAGTCCGTCAAGGACACCGCCCGCGTCCTCGGCCGGATGTTCGACGGCATCGAGTACCGCGGGGACAGCCAGGCCGCGGTCGAGGAGCTCGCCGCCTTCGCCGGCGTGCCCGTCTTCAACGGTCTCACCGACGACTGGCACCCCACCCAGATGCTGGCCGACGTGCTCACCATGACCGAGCACACGGACAAGCCGCTCGAAGAGATCGCCTTCGCCTACCTGGGTGACGCCCGCTTCAACATGGGCAACTCCTACCTGGTCACCGGCGCCCTGCTCGGCATGGACGTCCGGATCGTCGCCCCGGAGGCGTACTGGCCGGCCGAGGACGTCGTCGCCGCGGCCCGCAAGCTCGCCGAGGTCAGCGGCGCCAGGATCACGCTCACCGAGGACGTGTCCGAGGGTGTCGTGGGCGCCGACTTCGTCGTCACCGACGTCTGGGTCTCCATGGGTGAGCCCAAGGAGGTCTGGGACGAGCGGATCGCCGCCCTCGCCCCGTACTCCGTGACGATGGACGTGCTGCGCGCCACGGGGAACCCGGACGTCAAGTTCCTGCACTGCCTGCCCGCCTTCCACGACCTGGGCACGGCGGTCGGCCGGGACATCCACGCCCGGCACGGCCTGACCGAGCTGGAGGTCTCGGACGAGGTCTTCGAGTCGGAGCACTCGGTCGTCTTCGACGAGGCCGAGAACCGGATGCACACCATCAAGGCGGTCCTGGTCGCGACGCTGGCCCGCCCGACGGGCGAGTAGCACCTGGGGCCCGTCTTCTGGATCAGGCCCCAGGGCCCGTCAGCCCGCCCGGCGCCGCCGTTGGGCCGGTATCCCCGGGAGCGTGAACCAGACCGCCTTGCCGTGTGCGGTGGGGCGGTGCCCGCAGTCGCTGCTGAGCGCCCGGAGCAGCAGGAGGCCGCGGCCGTGCTCCTGCCAGGGATCGACGCCGACCGCCGGGTCGGGGCAGACGAGGTCGCCGGGGCGGGCGGGCCGGGAGTCGTGGACCTCGATCCGGCAGCCGCCCGGTGCCGGGAGCAGTCGGACGACCAGTTCGATGGGGCCGGTGCCGGCGGTGTGCTCGACGGCGTTGGCGACGAGCTCGGCGGTGAGGAGCTCCGCCGTGTCGGTGTCGGGGCGGCCGTCGGCCTCGGGGGCGGTGTCGGTGAGCGCGGTACGGATCAGGGCGCGGGCGATCGGCACGGCGGCGGTGGTGTGGGGCAGCCGGACGCGCCAGGAGGTGGCCGGTCCGGTGGTGGTTTCGGGCATGTGCGGCGGGCTCCCTTCACCGACGGGCGGGTGGGGGCGGATGGGCGAATGGGCGAGGGCGCCCCGAGACGTCCTGGTTTCAACCTTACGAGGTGCAAAATCCGCTTCCCAGGGCACCCCCGCCCTCATGGCGGGGACCTAGGTCATCGATCGTCCGGGACCTTGAGGGGGAGCGACCGCACGCCCCCTTGTCGGCCTTATCGCGTACTCGTGACGACAGTCACAGTATGGTGATACCCTCCCTGCGGAGGAAGGAGGCCCCTCGAATGAGCCCCTTTACCGGCTCCACGCCCCGCACGGCACGCTGGCAGCACCTGCGCCTCGACATCGACCAGGGCGTGGCCACCGTCACCCTGGCCCGTCCCGCCAAACTCAACGCCCTCACCTTCGGCGCCTACGCCGACCTGCGCGACCTCCTCGCCGAGCTCTCCCGCGAGCGCGCCGTCCGCGCCCTCGTCCTCGGCGGCGAAGGCCGCGGCTTCTGCTCGGGCGGCGACGTGGACGAGATCATCGGCGCCACCCTCGCCCTCGACACGGCCCGGCTCCTCGACTTCAACCGGATGACCGGCCAGGTCGTCCGCGCCATCCGCGAATGCCCCTTCCCCGTCGTCGCCGCCCTCCACGGCGTCGCCGCCGGCGCCGGGGCCGTCCTCGCGCTCGCCGCCGACTTCCGGATCGCCGACCCCACCACCCGCTTCTCCTTCCTCTTCACCCGGGTCGGCCTCTCCGGCGGCGACATGGGCGCCGCCTATCTGCTGCCCCGGGTCGTCGGACTCGGCCACGCCACCCGTCTCCTCATGCTGGGCGAGCCCGTCCACGCCGCCGAGGCCGAGCGCATCGGCCTCCTCAGCGAGCTCACCGAGGAGGGTGCGGCGGGGGAGCGGGCCGCCGCCCTCGCCCGCCGCCTCGCGGACGGCCCCGCCCTCGCCCTCGCCCAGACCAAGGCCCTGCTCACCGCCGAGCTCGACATGCCGCTCGCCGCCGCCGTCGAACTGGACGCGGCCACCCAGGCGCTCCTGATGAACGGCGAGGACTACGCCGAGTTCCACGCCGCCTTCACCGAGAAACGCCCTCCGAAGTGGCGAGGATGCTGACGCTCCCGGGCCCGGAGCCCCGAAGCGCCCCCGCCCCGGCCCCCGACCCCCGCCCCCGACCCGGTCCCGCGCGGATCGCCGTCGTCGGCGGCGGGCCCGGTGGGCTCTACGCCGCCGCTCTCCTCCGGCGGCAGGACCCGGCCCGCGAGGTCACCGTCTGGGAGCGGAACGCCCCCTCCGACACCTTCGGCTTCGGCGTCGTCCTCTCCGACGAGACCCTCGACGGCATCCGGGACGCCGACCCCGTCGTGTACGAGGCGCTCCACGGCGAGCTCGTCCGCTGGGACGACATCGACGTCGTCCACCGGGGCCACCGCACCACCTCCACCGGCCACGGCTTCGCCGCCCTCGGCCGCCGCCGGCTCCTGGAGATACTGCACGCCCGCTGCGCCGAGCTCGGCGTACGGCTCCGCTTCCGCACCGAGGCCCCGCCCGCCGCCGTCCTCGCCGCCGACCACGACCTGGTGGTCGCCGCCGACGGCGTCCACAGCCGCACCCGCGAGACCCACGCCGCGCACTTCCGCCCCCGCATCACCACCCACCGCTGCCGTTACATCTGGCTGGCCGCCGACTTCCCCTTCGAGGCGTTCCGCTTCGAGATCGCCGAGACCGAGCACGGCGTGATGCAACTCCACGCCTACCCCTTCTCCGACGGCTCCTCCACCGTCATCGTCGAGATGCGGGAGGAGGTCTGGCGGGCCGCCGGCTTCCACGAGCTCGACGAGACCGAGTCCACCGCCCGCTGCGCCAAGGTCTTCGCCGAGGCGCTCGGCGGCCGGGAGCTCCGCTCGAACGCCTCCGCCTGGACCGCCTTCCGCACCGTCACCAACGCCCGCTGGTCGTACGGCAACACCGTGCTCATCGGCGACGCCGCCCACACCGCCCACTTCTCCATCGGCTCCGGCACCAAGCTGGCCGTCGAGGACGCCGTCGCCCTCGCCGCCGCCGTCGACGCCCACCCCACGCTCGACGAGGCCCTCACCGCGTACGAGACGGAGCGCCGTCCCGTCGTCGAGTCCACCCAGCGCGCGGCCGGCGCCAGCCTCCGCTGGTTCGAGGAGCTCGCCGGGCACGTCGACCGCCCGCCCCGCCGCTTCGCCTTCGACCTGCTCACCCGCAGCCGCCGCGTCACCCACGCCAACCTGAAGCTGCGCGACCCCGCCTTCACCGCCGCCGTCGAGGAGGACTTCGGCTGCCCGCCCGGCACCCCGCCCATGTTCACCCCCTTCCGGCTGCGCGGACTGACCCTGCGGAACAGGGTCGTCGTCTCCCCCATGGACCTGTACGTCGCCGAGGACGGCGTCCCCGGCGACTTCCACCTCGTCCACCTCGGCTCCAGGGCCCTCGGCGGCGCCGGACTCGTCATGACCGAGATGGTCTGCGTGAGCCCCGAGGGCCGCATCACCCCCGGCTGCACCGGCCTCTGGACCGACGAACAGGCCGAGGCCTGGACCCGGATCATCGACTTCGTCCACACCTCGGCGCCCGGCACCGCGCTCGGCGTCCAGCTCGGCCACTCCGGCCGCAAGGGCTCCACGCGCCGCATGTGGGAGGGCATCGACCAGCCCCTCCCGGCCGGGAACTGGCCCCTGGTCGCCGCCTCGCCCCTCCCGTACCGCCCCGGCGTCAACCAGACCCCCCACGCCCTCGACCGGGCCGGCCTCACCGCCGTGCGCGAGCAGTTCACCGCCGCCGCCCGCCGGGCCGCCCGCAGCGGCTTCGACCTCCTCGAACTGCACTGCGCCCACGGCTATCTGCTCTCCGGCTTCCTCTCCCCGCTCACCAACCACCGCACCGACGCCTACGGCGGCGACCTCACGGCCCGGCTCCGCTACCCCCTCGAAGTCTTCGACGCGGTGCGGGAGGCCTGGCCGGCCGACCGACCCATGACCGTCCGCATCTCGGCCACCGACTGGGCCGAGGGCGGCACGACCGCCGCGGACGCCGTCGAGATGGCCCGCGCCTTCGCGGACCACGGCGCCGACGCGATCGACGTCTCCACCGGGCAGGTCGTCCCCGACGAGGAGCCCGCCTACGGCCGCTCGTACCAGACGCCCTACGCCGACCGCATCCGCAACGAGCTCGGCGTCCCGGTGATCGCGGTCGGCGCGATCTCCTCCTGGGACGACGTCAACTCCCTGCTCCTCGCGGGCCGCGCCGACCTCTGCGCCCTCGCCCGCCCGCACCTCTACGACCCGCACTGGACCCTGCACGCGGCGGCCGAGCAGGAGTACCGGGGCCCGGCCGCCCCCTGGCCCGCCCCGTACCGCGCGGGCAGCCGCCGCCCGCCCACCGGCCGCCGGGACTGAGGGTCCTGGACGCTCGCGCATGCGGGTGCGACGCGAGGCCATGGTCCGCGCACCGCCCCGGCCCTTGAATGGGGCCATGACGGAGAACAGGGACGGGAAGAAGGGCGCCGGGGCGGTCCTCGGCGCGGCGACGGTGGCGACGGGCCTGCTGGCGGGGGTGTGGTTCGCGTACGTCTGCTCGGTGATGCCGGCACTGGCGCGCAGCGACGACCGGGTCTACGTCGAGGTGATGCGGAACATCAACGACGTGATCCAGAACCCGGTGTTCTTCACCCCGTTCTTCGGGGCACCGGTCCTCACGGCGGTGGCCGCCTGGCAGCACCGCGCCGGCCGGGCCCGGCTCTGGACGCTCGCCGCGTTCGTCCTCGGCCTGGCGGTCCTCGTGGTCACCTCGGCGGCGAACGTGCCGCTCAACGACGCCCTCGCGGCGACCCGGGACCCGGTCGCGGCCCGGTCCGCCTTCGAGACCCCGTGGGTGGCGTGGAACATCGTCCGCGCGGTCCTCGGCACGGCGTCCCTCGCCTGCCTGGTGCGGGCCCTGGCCGTACGGAGCTGATCCCCTCTCCGAACTCTTCGAAGCCCTCAGGGCGTCCGCAGGGTGGCGAGGGCGGTGTGGAGCAGGAGGGCTTCGGCGCGGTCCCAGGACCAGCCGTTCTCGGTGACCAGGGTGCGCCGGCCACCCGGGCCGAACCAGAACCACAGGAGATCCGCCGTCTCCTCCTCGGGGTGGGGAGCCGGTGCCAGGGTGTGCAGATGGTGCGCGGCGGTGCGGAGGGCGGCCCGGTAGTCGGCGGTGGCGCGCTCCCACAGCGCTTCGCCGTCCTCGTGCGACGGCAGCGCCTTGTGGATCGCCTCGTGCACGGTGAACAGACCCTCGTTGCCCGCCCGGGTGCCGTGGGCCAGGGCTCTGAGAGCCGCCTCCGGGTCCCGCTCGGCGAGTACGACGCGGATCGCCTGCTCGTAGCCGGAGGCCCGGACGGCCGTGTCGACGATCTCGTTGAGGATGTCGCTCTTGCTCCCGGCGCTCGCGAAGACGGCCTTCGCGGAGCCCCCCGCCTCGGCGGCGATGTCCGCGACGGTCCCCCGTCCGTAGCCGCGTTCGGCGAACAGCCGGGTCGCCGACCGGAGGATCTCCGCGCGCGTCTGGGCGGCGGCCACCGCCCGCGCGCACGCGCCCGGCTGGACGTGATGCCCGGCACCGCGGGTCGTCCGGCCGGCTGGGATCCCGGGCTCCGGCGCCGCCCGTCGCCGCCCTTCGGGTGACGACGGGAAGGTGACGACAGGTCCTAGGGGGTGTCGGCGTCCCCCGACAGGAACGGGCCCACGTACTCCGCGCCCCGGTCCCACAACAGCTCGTGCAGGGCCGTGAAGACCTCCGCCGAGCGGCGGCCCGGCCAGTCGTCCGGCAGGAGCTCCGCCGGGAGCACCGGGTCCGCGTAGGGCAGCCGGCGCCAGGAGTCCAGGGCGAGGAGGTAGTCCCGGTAGGCGTCCTCGGCACCCGCCGGGGCCGACCGCCAGGCCCGCAGGACCGGCTCGTGGGCCGCGAGGAACTCCTCGTGGAGCCCGGCGATCGCCGGCAGGTCCCACCAGCGGGCCACCGCCCCGGCCGTCGCCGCATACCCCAGGTGGTCGCCGCGGAAGAGGTCCACGTACGGGGAGAGCTCCAGGCGCTCCAGGGTGTTCCGGGTCTCCTCGTACAGCCGGGCGGGCGCGATCCAGACGCCCGGCGCCGCCGTGCCGAAGCCCAGCCGGGCGAGCCGGGAGCGCAGCAGGTGCCGCTTGTGCCGCTCGGCCTCGGGCACCGAGAAGACGGCCAGGACCCAGCCCTCGGACAGCTTCGGCTCCGTACGGGCGTAGATCCGGCGGTCGCCGTCGTCCAGGAGCCGCCGGGCGTCCTCCGAGAGGGCGTACCCGGCGGCGCCGTCCGCCGTCCGGCCCGGCAGCAGCAGGCCGCGCCGCTTGAGCCGCGACACCGAGGAACGCACCGAGGGCGCGTCGACGCCGAGCGCGCCGAGCAGCCGGATGAGCGCGGCCACCGGCACCGGCGACTCGTCGGGCGCACGGCCGTAGGCGCCGTAGAAGGAGACGATCAGGGATCGGGGAGTGTGCTGCTCGGCCACGTGATCACTTTAGGGGGTGGTGGACACGTCATGCCGGTCGCGCCGGGTCCCGCAGCAGGAAGCGCTGGAGCTTCCCCGTCGCCGTGCGCGGCAGCGCGTCGAGGAAGACGATCTCCCGGGGCGACTTGTACGGGGCGATGCGGGCGCGGACGAAGGCCCGCAGCGCGGCGGCGGTGCCGGCGTCGCGCGGCACCCCGTCCCGTACCACCGTGTACGCCACGACGACCTGGCCGCGCAGCTCGTCCGGGCGGCCGACCACCGCCGTCTCCACCACGTCGGGGTGGTCGAGGAGCACCTCCTCGACCTGGGGCCCGGCGATGTTGTACCCGGCCGAGATGATCATGTCGTCGGCCCGTGAGACGTAGCGGAACCAGCCGTCGGGTTCGCGGACGTACGTGTCGCCCGTGACGTTCCAGCCGTCCCGTACGTACTCCTCCTGGCGGGGGTCGGCCAGATAGCGGCAACCCACCGGGCCGCGCACCGCGAGCAGCCCCTCCTCGCCGTCCGGGACGCCCTTGCCGTCGCGGTCGACGATCCTGGCCTGCCAGCCGGGCACCGGGCGGCCCGTGGTGCCGGGGCGGATGTCGCCGTCGGCGGCGGAGATGAAGATGTGCAGCAGTTCGGTGGCGCCGATGCCGTTGATCAGGCGCAGCCCGGTCCGCGCGTACCAGGCCGTCCAGGTCGCCTCCGGCAGGTTCTCGCCGGCCGAGACGCAGCGGCGCAGCGAGGCCACCTCCGGGGCGGTGCCCTGGGTCAGCTCCTCCAGCATGACCCGGTAGGCCGTCGGGGCGGTGAAGAGCACCGACACCCGGTGCCGCTCGATCGCCGCGAGCAGCTGTTTGGGCCCGGCCTGTTCGAGGAGGACCGCGCTCGCCCCGGCCCGCAGGGGGAAGACGACGAGCCCGCCGAGGCCGAAGGTGAAGGCGAGCGGCGGCGAGCCGGCGAAGACGTCGTCGGGCAGCGGGCGCAGGACGTGCGCGGAGAAGGTGTCGGCGACGGCCAGGACGTCCCGGTGGAAGTGGACGCAGCCCTTGGGCCGCCCGGTCGTGCCGGAGGTGAAGGCGATCAGGGCCACGTCGTCGGCGGCGGTCGCCACCGCCTCGTACGGGCCGGGGTGGCGCTCGGCGAGGGCCAGCAGGTCATCGGGCCCGTCCCCGCCGAAAGGGGTGACCCGGAGGCCGGGTATCCGGGCGTTGAGGAGCTCGTCGAGCACCCGGGCGTCGCAGAGCGCGTGGGTGCACCGGGCGGCTTCGGCCATCACGGCCAGTTCGGGGGCGCGCTGCTGGGCCAGGACGGTGACGGCGACGCCGCCGGCCTTCATCACGGCGAGCCAGCAGGCGGCGAGCCAGGGGGTGGTGGGGCCGCGCAGGAGGACCCGGTTGCCGGGCAGCACCCGCAGGTCGGTGGTGAGGACGTGGGCGATGCGGTCCACCCGGTCGCGGAGCTCCCCGTAGCTCCAGACCCCGCCCTCGCCGTCGTGGAAGGCGGGCCGGTCGGCGCCGAACCGTTCCACCGTGCGGTCGAGGAGTTCCGTGCCGCAGTTGAGCCGGTCGGGGTAGCGGAGCTCGGGGAGGTCGAAGACGAGATGCGGCCAGCGGTCGGGGGGCGGCAGCCGGTCGCGGGCGAACGTGTCGAGGTGGGCCGAGGGTGTCAGCTCCATGAGTCCGTCCCCCTGTCGTGGTGGGGTCGTCCGTCGCTCCACGAGCGTATCGTGTTGGTGACGACAGTCAACGGTTCGCGACAAGGGCGCCGGAGGGCGCCGGGACGGAGGCGCCGCGAGGCGCAGGGACCAGGACGCCTCAGGGCGCCCGCACCAGGGCGCTTCACGGCGTCGGGAGGAAGGCGCCTCAGGGCGCGGGAACCCGGGCGCTTCACGGCGCCGGTGTCGGGCCGCCGAGAGGCGCAGGGACCACGGCGCCGCGAGGCGTCGGGACGAAGGCGCCTCAGGGCGCTGGGACCAGGGCGCTTCAGGGCGCCTGGACCGGGGCGCTTCACGGCGCCTGAACCGGGGCGTCTCACGGCGCCCGAACCAGGGCGCCTCGCAGCGCCGGGAGCAAGGCGCCGCGAGGCGCGGGGACGAAGGCGCCGGACGGCGCCGCGACGAGGGCGCCGGAGGGCGCCGGAGAGGGCCCACATGCCCGCATTCTCGCTCGATCCGGCACAGACCACCTGGTGTGCGGAGCTCAGCGCGCTCGCCGCCGAGCGCCTCAAGCCCCTCGCCGACCGGGGCGAACCCGGCAGGGTCAACCGCCCCCTCGTCGCCGCCCTCGGCGAGCTCGGCCTCCTCGCCCGCCTCTTCGAGGCCGGCGCCCTCGACCTCTGCCTCCTGCGCGAGTCCCTCGCCCGCACCTGCACCGAGGCCGAGACCGCCCTCGCCCTCCAGGGCCTCGGCACCCACCCCGTCGCCGCCTTCGGCACCCCCGCCCAGCGCGCCCGCTGGCTCCCCGAGGCCACCGCCGGCCGCGCCGTCGCCGCCTTCGCCCTCTCGGAGCCGGACGCCGGGCATCGGAAGCGCGCCGCCGGAACGTCACACCTCTGATCAGTGGGAGAGAGTCAGGTGTACTTCGCCGCACTGCTCGCGCGCACCGAAGA